>ONTX01000307.1 GCA_900320825.1 uncultured Lachnospiraceae bacterium
GCTGAAGTTCTTTTCATTCAATCTGCACTCTCTAAGATCTAATCTCGAAAGGTCATAACTTGATAAATCTCCATGCTCATAATATGACAACGTGCTCACAAGATTGGATAACGAAAACGCATAATCCATTCCTCCAAAGGCTGCTGCACGCAGTCTATCAAACACTTGGCTTATCAGCTTTCCTGCTTCTATCCCGGGATATACACTCATAATCTCACAGATAAGCTGAATTCTATCCTCAGACCATCTTGAAAAGCCCCAATAAACCATATTATTTACTTTGAGGTTAGCTCTTCCATCAGATAAAGCTAGATCTGTAATACCGTTTACGCAGTATAATGCGGCAAAATAGTCACGTACATATTGATGACAAAAATAGATTCTTTCTTCCGCATCTTGATAAAGTACGCCTAATCCATCTATCAGAAATAGCAGCATATCATCAACATTCAGCTCTCCATAAACAGAAAGAACCTTCCTTGCCCCTAGAATGCGTGTATTATACTGATCCTTAAGAACAGGGTTTTTCTGTATTAACCCCGCCATGTATTCTTCTGTATCTTTTATTACTGCTTCAAAATAATCTATGTCTATATGAAACAATTCATTGGCAGACATATAGTATCCTACCTGTGGCAGGATAAAATCCAATAGAATACTTGCAATTAAACTGGTCTTTCGATCATTTTTTTCCGTCCGATTACTCTTTTCAGTGTAGATACTATTAATCCCGTTATAGTACTGAAAAAGGATCTCTCCCCTCGTCTTTGGAAGATAATCACATCTGTCCTCAGAATAGGTAAACATTTTCAAAAATAATGGAATCTGTAAATACTTCAGTAACTCATTGTTCGCCAAAATTGCGTCCAAATCACCTCTTGAAAGAGAATTTTTTAAAAACTCTTCAACATCCGATTTTTTTATTCCAGTAGCTTTTACCGAAATGAAATCCGACATTCTTATTCCATATAAATCACTCTCTCGAGTAGTTAAAACAATTCTTACATTGCTGCACTCAAGTAAAGCATTAATCTCTTTTGCTATAGAAAAACGCACTTCTCCCATATCCATAGAAGTTATTTCATTAAATCCGTCCAGTAAAAGGGCATACTTTGGATGCCCGTCCGCCGGTTCGGATGAGAACTCATCAATTATATCCTTAAAGCTCTCCGTTGTTTTCCCATTTACAGCATATCCGATACTGTTCATCAACGAGTTCAGAATCATATGCTCATGATCCGTATTGGTAGAACAATCTGACAAGCGCACATATAACGGTATGATGTCATTTTTCCTGCTTTCACTGCATTTTTTTACATAGTTAAATAACGCTGTGGTCTTTCCAATTCCACCCTCACCTATAACAAGCAAATTGTCACTTGAAGACATATAATCTTGAAGGGGCTGAGTATTCCCCTCGGAATCTGATACTATTGAAAAACTCTCACCAAACAAGTCTTCATCTTTTTGCAGACTTACAGTTTTCCCGTTTGACAACAGAAGTTTAGCAATCGAAACTGAACCATACTTATTTCCAAGATATAATCCTGTTTCTCTTAAGTCTGATTCTACTTTAGATAGATTATTCTGTTTTGTTGGTATCGGCTCATGATAATTTTTAAAGGGATTATAATCTTCAGAATGCTTTAATTCCTTGCTCTTATCTGACGTATTTACAGTCTTAATAAGAATATATGCAATAATATAACTGGGATCTTGCTTATCTTTTAGCAACTCATAATCTGCTCTCTCGAAGAAAAAATCCTCATTCTCAACAAGATACAGTAATTTTGAGGCCAATGTATTAGGATTATTAATCTTCCCCATCAAATACCGTTTATAGTCTTCACTAACAGAATCTACCTGATCTAACGATGCCAAATCTCTAACTTTGCCTGGAAACGCCTTTTTCTTTCTTAAAATATCCGATGTTTCATCCTTCATAGATGATTTTTTTATTCCGGCATCATCATAAAGATATTCTGTCAATGCCGAAAAAAGCCCTTCATTATTCAATGTAGTGCTTTCTTTTAAAACATTAAAAAAGGTCGTAAAGTCTATGAAATTATCAGTCTTTGCTTCCATAAATAATCCCGCCTGTCAAATTTGTAAATATACCCCTAATCTATATATGTCGGCATACTTCTTAAAATTTATTATAACAAACGCTATTCTTTTACGCATTAAAAGAGCCCCGTTTCCGGAGCCCTTTCACATAGGTTATTTCTGATAAATGTGAATCTCGCCATAGTTGATTGCACGGTTCATGTTTTCAATCTCGGCTGCCTTTACATAGACGGTAAAGCTCTGGGCTACACCCTCCTCTGTGGTAAGTTCATTGCCGGAGGAATCAAATGCTCCTGCCACGTATACATCTTCCACATATAGGGTGAGTTCATCTGTTGCAGGGTCAACTGCATAGACATCAATTATTGCTCCCTCCCTTAGCTTTCCGTTTACGCCCTTATCGAAGTTTGAAACTGCGATACTTGTGATCTCATACCCGGACTTATATTTA
>ONTX01000247.1 GCA_900320825.1 uncultured Lachnospiraceae bacterium
GATATACGGACATTCCCGAAGCAAGAACAGGTCCCGAACCGGAGCGCAGATTGTCCAGCATCTGATCACGAAGCTTTTTCATCAGTTCATCCCTGTTCGAATAATCATTTCCGCGAAGGAAGACAACGAACTCATCACCACCGACCCTGAATACCGGGCTGTGGTCAAAGAAATCGCAAAGGATCGCCGCAGACTGTTTTATATACTCATCTCCCGCAACGTGGCCTTCGGAATCATTAACTTCCTTCAGATTGTTGGCATCACAGACAACGAGTGCAAAGGTAAGATAATCCATGCCGTTGTCGATATTGGCCTGTACGGATTTTTCCAGTTCGTTGTAAGCAGTCTTATTCCTAACGCCTGTCAGGTCATCCCTTCTTGCAAGCTCCTTCGCAGAATTGAGAGCCTTGAGATGCTGCTTCTCACGCCTTACCTCCGCATCGATATTCTCGATACCGATGATAAAGTAGGCAGCATCCGCAGTCTTCCTGACCGTCATCCTGACATAATGAGTTCTCTGCTCTGCGGTAATGCGGTAATCGAGACTGCTCCTTCTGCGATCCTGCATATTGGCGATCATGTTGTCCCTGTCCACGAATTCAAGCACCATATCGCGGTCGCTTTCATGGACGATCATATTAATATCGGTGCGGGCCTGAACATAAAAATCATCGCCGGATTGTCTCATTTCAAAGTTTCCGTATATGTTGTGAATCTCGTAAGCGACAAAACTTGAATCCTCTGCATTAACGTAATACAGAACGTCGTAGTTGTCCGCAAGGCCCCTTGCTATGTTGTCGTATACTTCCTTCTCCTTGCGCTCACCCGCCTCAACGAAGGAGTGGATCACGCAGATACCGATAATAAGTCCCATGGCATATGAAGGATACTTGGGATTAAGTATCTGGAAAATCAGGAAAAGATCCATAACAACACATGTCGCTCCGACAGCAACATAACGGATCCTATCAGCCCTTGAAGCATTCCCCGCAACATAAAGCATATAAATCGAAGTCACAAAATAGAGCGCGATCTGCATAATGAATGCGATATGTCTTCCGGATTCGGTAATATACTCATGCGCTTCGTTGAAGGAAAAAATGAAGGGATGAAAGCGGTTGACCATCAGAAACACAAGACCAATAATAAACATCGCCCAAACCGCATAAAGCAGGACCCTCGCACGAAGCCCCTTCTTATCAAGATATGCGACGACATAGCGGATCCATGCCAGCATGGAGAGGAACATGAAGATAAAGTAAAAAACCGCATCGGAATAAAGGATGGGGAAAAGCTTCTCTACATGATGAAGCTTGTAAAGGACTCCCCATCCGATATCAAAGGCAAAATAGATATTGGCCACGATCAGAAAATGGCTGTAACGAACAAAGGCCTGCTTCTCTGCCTTCTGTCCCTCCGGCAGATTCCTGAATGTCTTAAAAAAACCGTGATTGATTATAAGATTAACTAATAAAGCAAGTATGCTTACGACCGCGTAGCTCAAAAACCAACTGCCTCCTTATCCGGCATATGTATATTATACCATCACCGCCGTTAAAAGGCTTAATTGATTTTAATTATTTACTTCCTTCTCCTTCCTCTCCTCTTCCCACGCGTAGCTTTATTTTTAATAATTTAGAATTATCGATTCAAATCTCTGGATACATATCAACGGGATGTCCGAGAAGTCTGATGATCTCAAGTTCATCCATCGCATCGATCAGAGCATTATGAGTTTCGGTATAGTTATCCTTACGGAGCATCCTTAGGATTGGTTCAACCCCATAGCCTCTCTTTAACTTCCCTGTCTTACAGCATTCAGCATCACGGGGAATTGCAGGATTGTGCTGCTTATATGCGGCAAGACGCATGATGTCACACCACTTGTATGAACGAAGATAAGGAAGACCGTTGCGGTCAAAACCTGCATTGTAGGCAAAAATAGATTTCACTCCATAATTACTTAAGTATTCATGAATCTCAGAACCGATCTTTGATAATTTAGTCTCAGTCTCAGTCAGTTTCTCCATATGAACCTGGTAACTGTAAAGACCACCTTCATCAACAGTATCCGAAACAATAAAATATTTAGAATCCACCACCTTAAGAGAAGCCGTCTCCACAACAAGAACTCCGGCAGTCATAAGCCTGCCGCTCCAGGTAGTTTCTGTATCTATTACTGCAAAATTATTCATAGTCAATTAAATATTACAAAACCGTGTAATAAGTAGTCAGCAAACAACACGTATAAGTTTCGTTGTGTTTATATGTTGCGTATAAATCTACAGTTTAAATGATTTTTTCTTTTAGATAATCTCTCAATGCTTTATCTTCACAATATACAAAGCATCCTTTCTGACCTCTGGTCAGTAATACTTTATATGTATTTCTTATAAGATGATCTGCTAGCGCTTCATTCTTACAAGTCTTAATCTTACTGGTACGGTCATCCTTGGATATAGCAGATTTGTCAGTACATACATGGCCATCCCTATACACAAGGTCTTTGCCAATTATCACTCCGACATAATCAAATTCCATGCCCTGGACAGTATGAATACACCCAACCTGCTCAAAAGAATCCGGATTAATCGCAAAAACATTATCATTCTCGAGATTCCACTTTGCACGGAAATTCTCTATGACAATATCCCATTCCCCTCGCTTATTCTTAACATTCCAGTCATAACAATATCCTGCACACATACGCGCTTTATTTCGAGCTTCGTTAAAAACTCTCAACGCCTCACGCATACTATCAGCAGTGTCATATACTCTAAAATCAAAATCTTTCTGGTCAATTGTCTTATTAGCCGTAGGTTTCATTTCCAGTGCATCATCAAGAAACGCGATATACCCATCACTTCCGTTACATCTGAACTGAGATTCAAGAACAAAGTTTGTTTCTGTATCAAGAACCGCTCCGGATTCTTTAGCATACTTCCTAATCAAATCAGCGGAATAACAATCATTTACAGTAACCTTCTGATCCTCATCAACGAAAAAGACCGCTACCTTTGATGCCTTTATAGCATCCTGCAGCATATCTTCGCCTTTGTACATATATGGTTTCTTCTGCATTCTATGTGCTTCGTCGTATATTCCAACATCTATACCGTTTTCAGGTATAAAAGGAAGAGAATGAGGAGATCTGAACGCAAGTTTCAGATCGACCATCTTCTTGGAATTTCCTTTGGCAAGAAGTGCCTGATAACAATTTCTGGGTGCAGAATTCTTAGTGATATAAGATGCGTTAAGTCCCAGTTTTCTAATAGAATCAGCAAGAACATTGACCGCAAGGACAGATTTTCCTGTTCCGGGACCACCCTCTATGATAAGTACATGCTTCTTATTATCAGTCTGAGCATTCTGTATGGCATTCATAATGAAATCATAAGCCACAGCCTGCTCGTCAATCATATTGAATTCCTTATTTCCGCATAGCATGGAATCAATGGAATCCTGAAGACTCTTTGAAGGTTTGATCTTACCATAGTCAAGTTTATAGAGCAGTTTATCGTCAGAAGATTTAGCGGTGATATATTTTGAAATGAATGCCTGAAGTTTTAAAACATCCTTCTTAAGGAAGACCGGTGCTTCTGATGTCCATTCAGAGTATATATCATCTTCCAACACCTCCCTGTAATCTTCAGACATATTATGAAGATATGCACAGGGATTAATGGAATCGGGATTCTTATCATCCATCCCGCCATAATTCATAATAAGACTCTTATACGTATATGCCTGATATGAGGGATGAGCAACAGGTTCATGCTTTCTAAGATCGGACATAACGGAGTGCTTAAATACATCATTAACTTTCTTAACCTTAGACCACTGTTTAAGTTCAATAATAACAACATGATCAGTATCGGATGCATCTGAACCCAATATCATAAAATCGACACGCTTCGACGTCTGCGGAATATTATATTCTACAGCTACTCTGCAGTCTCTCGGCACACTCGGAGTATCGAGAACATCCTTCATAAAGTGAAGAGAATTATTCCAGGAATTAATCTCACTGTCACTTCCACCACTAATATGCTTCTCTCTCAGAGTATCGGCAAGAATATCGGATATACGATTCAACCTGACATCATTAGAAAACTCTTCAACAGTATCTTCATAGATAATCATAAGAAATACTCCTTACAACTTATCA
>ONTX01000249.1 GCA_900320825.1 uncultured Lachnospiraceae bacterium
ACAGCATCTGACTTTCATCTATAAACTATAATCTATCAACTATTCATAGGTACCCCTTACTTTTTCTCCAGCACCAATGCCAGACTTTCCAAAGTGGAGACCATATGACCTCTGAAGGATAATCAGACAACAATCTAAGATTATGTCGCATGTTCCGGATTCCATGAGTCAAACGATTCTCCTGTCCATGGGCATTACGTTCATCGTAATGTCCAAAATTACCACCTTCCAAGATGGTATCCATAAGTGATTTTCCCAATCGGGAATCTGGTCTGCACAAGAGATAACAGTCTTCAATGGCGAACCAATCTTTCATTACGTACATTGCTGCGCCTGCGAAATTAAACATACCCAAATCCTTAAGAGTAGAGATTGCCTTGTTTCTCTCATCAACAGTAGAGTGAAGCAGAATAAAATAATAGTCCATCATCTGACGCAATCCTATACCTTCATCAAAATGATGCTTGTAAATGTGAGACAAGCAATACACAAGGTTAAATTCAATGTCTGGTATAGTAAAATACTCATCATTCTGTTTCTCGAATTGCCTATCCCATTGTAATCTATACCAGTTCCTGAACTTTTTGTTTGTAAATGGATTATAAAACCATGATGGGATAAAGTGCACTTCTAGATGGACTTTGGGGATGCTATTAACCACCATGTTTTTTACATCTACATGATCTATTGTCCATTGTTTCTTGCAAAACTCAACTATTCTATCCCTAGACCCTTCTACCCACAAATCAATATCGCCACACTGCCTGAGAAAAGGATCAGGATATAACAACGCAATACCCTGTCCTTTCAAAAGGCATGAACGAAAACCTCCTCGTTCGAAAAATAACGAAATCTCTTTGACCTTCTCAACTTGTTGTTTATTTAACTGCTCAATCAACAACGTAGCACCATACCAATCAATTAGCAGAATTTTAGGAGGACGCTGGTTTTCTGGCAATCTTTTTATGCCCAAGAACAACACCCCGACAATAGACTGTTTTTGTGTTTCACGAAATAACCAGCGCCAATCTTCTTCCGAGACCTGACAACTGAACTCGTCAATTGTTCCTAATGATATAAGGATTAATTCTTTTAAAAGACCTCTTTGAGCTATTTTGTTCATTCTTCCCTTGACTCTATCTTTTTTACCACCTTAGCAGGACGGCCTGTGGCAATAGTATAAGATGGTATGTCTTTTGTAACCAAGGAGAATGCTCCTATTATGGCACCGTCACCAATGGTGACCCCTGGCATAATCATTGTTTCCATGCCTACCATTACACCCTTCCCAATATGAATCTCACCAGTCCGATATCCAAGGTTTGCGGCATTGTCACCAACGTAATAACCTCTTAAGTCACGCTGATGGCATAATAAACGACATCCTGCAGTGATATGAGCATAATCATCAATAAATATGAGGTCTGCATGATTAAGGTCAACACGTACATAATCGCCAATGAAGGCATTCTTACCTACATGACAACCAATCCTTCGCAAAAGCCATGGACGCAATTTTCGAGGACAGAAAGGTGCCAATATAGGCCAATCCATCATCTTCTCCAACCGCTTTCGATATATGTTACCGAAGAATTGCTTGATGACGCGCCATAGGCTCACGTCTCCATACTCCTCTTCCGAATAATTAAAACCCAATGCACGCAACATTTTATATGTCCAACTCAGTTTCTTCTTATCCATACTTATTAATTTTTATGATTCCAAATACTCTTAAATGCTATTGCCCTGAGTTCTTGAGGCATAAGACGAGCTGCTATCCTGATATTAGCATTTATAAATAAATCCATTTTTGAATAAAAACCCATATCATAGAACTCTCGAAGATACTTCAGTTCATTTCTCAAATAATTAAGACCGCCACGTCTTTTTAAGTGTTCTTCAGTGGTTCGAACCTCATACAAGACCTCTTGCAAGTTATAGAATCTAGCGCCATTCATTATCATTCTTATCCAAAGATTATAATCCTCATAATATTTTCTATCTTGATAGTTGCCAGCAGCCAAGACAGAACTCTTTCGCATGAAAGCAGCTGCATGACAAATTGGAGAACGACGATGAGCCAATCTCACGATGTCTTCATGTAGTTCAGGTCGTTGTTTCACAGCAATAACATTACTAGGCTTTCCCATGAACAACTTCGACCAGCAGCTTACTACATCATAGCCCTCTTCTATTTTCGCCAGTTGTTTCTCAAACCTCTCCTTTGGAATAATGTCGTCAGTGTCCATCCTGGCGATAATATCATAGCTGCACGCAAGTACACCTTTCTGCAGAGCTAATCCTAGACCCAGATTCGTCTCATTTATCACGCATTTAAAGATGGGGTGCCTAAAAACATATTCATTGATGACAGATTCCAATTCTGCCGTCAAAGGTCCATCTTTTACTAAAACAATCTCTGTCGGCTGCACAGTCTGTGCAAATACGCAATCAAGTGCTTCGCGAAACCAACGAGGATTCTCTTTTCTATAAATTGACATTAATACTGAAAAATGTTTCATCTTAGTATTCCCTCTTTGTTAATTTTGCCAACTAATTATTTAAAGAACTCAGCAACGACATCGTTATTCAAATGCCTATGCTCTATGCCTCTTTTAGGATTCCCGCCCCTCAAATTGGCTATTAAAAATAGCAGATTGATTATCAAAAGACGCAAAACATCATTTTTGTTAATCCTTTAATAGGCGATAATAATTTCCGTTCAAAAACTCTTCTGTATAATTGTAGTATTTCGAATTCCATAGATCCTTACAATTGTCTGATTTCGATTTTAAATCATTCAAATCAATATTATTGATCAAATCAATCAGTTCTTCTTCCGATTCTTCTATTATATAACCAATATTATACTTTTCAACTTTCTTTCCTATAATAATCCCTTTAGTTGTAATAATAGGTTTTCCTAACAACATGCATTCGTAATATTTATTGGGTGCTGCATAAATATGATTTGGTCCTATTTTACAATACATTGCATATATTAGGTCTGAATTAAACATTATTCTAAGTCCCTCTTGATAATCCACTCTACCAAAATATCTAATGTTTGGATAGGATTCACACTCTAAACAAGCATTCTCTATTTCCTTGTTTCCATATCCTGCTATAAGGAGATTGAACTGTTTTTTTCGGGCTACTTTTATAAGTTCTTTTATAAAGCGCCCGTGTCCAAACCAACCTACGTATGAAAGCGTTAGGAGGTTGTTGTCGAATTTGTATTTATTTACAAATACTCTAACATCCTCTGGCTTATTTATCAATGGTATATTAGGCAATACAGAAATGTCGTATTTTTCAGCATGTGGAATCTGCACCCGCCTCTCTTCTTCACATATATATAATTTGTTCGTTTGACGCAATGTAAACCATTCCATAAATTTAATTCCTTTCATTAAAATGGTGTTCTTTGCTGTCATAGCTGACATCCAATCAAACACATCAAAGAGAATAAACACGTTCCTATTAAACAAAAACTTATATAATGCCGCTGGAAATGCCGTGTCAATATCACATGCATGAATCATCGTATTTTTATCAACCATTTCTCTTAATTGTGCGATAACGAAACGGAACCAAAAAAGTCTATTGATAGCAGCTTTCATCCCCCCAACAACATATCCAACCTTTCGGCGATAAAAGATTGCCCTGTCATACTCAATTCCGCTATTATTACGATCCCAGCCAATTATATTATAATCAACTCTCTTATCTTTAAGAAAATCTACATATTTCTCAGTCCTTGAATCGCTGAGTATCTG
>ONTX01000075.1 GCA_900320825.1 uncultured Lachnospiraceae bacterium
AAAACCTTTTGAGGACAAAGCCATTAAGGATGCCCTTTTAAACGGTGATGATGAAAGGTTCGAAAGGATAATCACAAGGGACGGTGCAAGACACCCTGCCATATCCTCAACACTCCTCACCCAGTATGATGCAAAAGGGCAGATCAGGCAGATAGACCCTTCCGAAGAAAACCTGATACTCAGAGGTACCAGCAGAACAAACAGAAGTTAATTAAATAAAGGCATTAAAAAAGGGACAGATCACACAAATCTGTCCCTTTACTTATCATAGCTTAAACTAAGATCAGCCGTTCATCTGCTTTGCAACTTCAGCAGCGAAATCTTCGTTCTTCTTTTCCATACCTTCACCGGTCTCGAAACGAACGATCTTTGCAACCTTAAGGTCAGCTGAAACGCTCTTAAGATAAGCGCCTACGTTCTGCTTTCCGTCCTCAGCCTTTACATAAACCTGCTCAAGAAGAGTTGACTCCTTGATCTGCTTGGAGATACGACCCTGAACAAGTCCGCTGAAGATCTTATCGGCAGAGATATTTGCCTTATCTTCCATTGCAAGACCTGCAAGAGTTGCCTTAGCTGCATCTGAAAGGAAGTTGAAAAGGAACTTATTGTTCTTCTCAGCCTCATATGCCTTAAGATCTTCCTCGCTCCAAAGCTTCTCATTAACTGCCTTGTCAAGGAGCTTCTGAAGAATAGGCTTGGGAAGTGTTGCGGGATCGTTAAGAGCGGAATCAAGAGTGATCTCTTCAATCTTCTTCATCTCATCTGCTGAGATGTCATCCCTGCTGATGTACTGAGGGCTCATGGATGCAACCTGAAGAGCTACATTTCTGAGGGCTTCCTTAGCTGCGTCATTAGCATCTGCAGTTTCACCTACAACGATAACGCCGATCTTTCCGCCGCCGTGAACATAAGTGGCAATGCATCCGTTATCTGCAGAAACCTTTTCAAAACGTCTGATGGAGATCTTCTCTCCGATAGTTGCGGTCATTTCAACCTGAACATCATTAACGGTCTTGGAAGAATCCTTAACCCAGCTCTCTGCCATGAAAGAATCAATATCAGAAGATGCTGATGCAAGAGCCTGCTCTGCAACTTCCTTAACAAAGTTCTGAAACTTTTCATTCTTTGCAACAAAGTCGGTCTCAGAGTTAACTTCAACGATAGCTGCCTTCTTATCTCCCTCGGTGGCAATGCAGCAGATTCCTTCAGCTGCGATACGGCTTGCCTTCTTGACAGCCTTTGCCTGACCGTTCTTCTTAAGGAACTCGAGAGCGGCATCCATATCGCCGTTAGTCTCGTTGAGAGCCTTCTTACAATCCATCATTCCTGCGCCGCTCTTCTCACGCAGTTCTTTTACCATAGAAGCACTGATATCTGCCATTATTAATCTCCTTATAAATCAAAAACCATTAACTCGAAAACAGTAATCTGCAACAGCTTAAGCCTCTGCAGGAGCTTCCTCTTCAGCACTGTCGCTGGTTCCCTGGCTTGCTTCGATAACAGCGTCAGCCATTGCACCTACGATAAGCTTTACTGCACGGATAGCGTCGTCATTTCCGGGAATGATGTAATCGAGCTCATCGGGATCACAGTTGGTATCACCGATTCCGATAAGAGTGATTCCAAGTGCTCTTGCTTCCTGTACGCAGATGTTCTCCTTCTTGGGATCAACGATAAAGATAGCATCGGGGATTCTCTTCATGTCCTTGATACCGCCGAGATTCTTCTCAAGCTTTTCCCATTCCTTCTTAAGTCCGATAACTTCCTTCTTGGGAAGAACATCAAAAGTTCCGTCCTCGCTCATAGCCTCGATCTTACGAAGTCTTGCGATACGGGACTGGATGGTACGGAAGTTGGTAAGCATACCGCCGAGCCATCTCTCATTTACATAGTACATTCCGCAACGCTCAGCTTCAGTCTTAACTGCTTCCTGAGCCTGCTTCTTGGTTCCTACGAAAAGGATTGTGCCACCCTGGGCTACGATCTCACTGACAGCCTTGTAAGCCTCATCAAGCTTTACAACGCTCTTCTGAAGGTCAATGATGTGGATGCCGCCGCGCTCTGTGAAAATGTAAGGAGCCATCTTAGGGTTCCAACGTCTGGTCTGATGACCAAAATGCACACCGGCTTCGAGAAGTTGTTTCATAGAAATTACGCTCATTATAAATCCTCCTTTTTGTTAAGCTTCCGATGGTTTTTTAATGGACAATGGCGTAAAATCCAAACTCCTTAGAGGACCATAACGGAAAAACCGTTCAAGGCACACCTCCCGGGATAAAACCACCGTGTTTAGTGTTATTTGCGGGCATACACCCACAACCTTCGAAATATTATCATAAAATTGGCTTTATGGCAAGAAAAAACGGATAATATGATGAAAAAGATCAACTATTGGTAATGATCCTTGCAATCGTATTGTAATCGGAGCCTTTTTCAATGGCAAAAGATCCTACACTGATGCGGTTTGCATAGCCGTTTTGAACCAGATATCTGTCAAAATCCTTAGCATCATCCACAAGTCCAATTGACTGGGCTCTTGATGCAACAACATCGGAACTGTTGCCCCTGTAAACATCTAAAACCAGTTTTCCCGAATCATTTTGAGGTTCTGTAGACTGGACAGGTTTTTCTTCCGGCTTTTCTACAGGAGTCTCCTCAGGCTTTTCATCAGGTTTTTCCTCGGGTTTTACTTCCTGTACTTCCTCCGGCTTTTCTTCGGTTATCTCCGAGGGAGTCTCTTCAGGCTTATCTGAAGGAGTTTCATCAGGCTTTACCTCAGTAACAGGTTCCGGGGAAGCTGCAGTATCACTGCTTATTTCCTGATCGTCCACTATTACCTTGATACCTGCAGGGTTATCAATTTCAGTAACACTGCCTTCTGAAGCAGCAGATCCTGCGGCTTCACTCAAACTTAAATTACCGGGATCGATCATGCCAAGAGCAAGAGCTCTTGAAACTATCTCACTGTCGGAGATCTCAGCCGGAGTATTTATCCTTGAAATGATCAGAATAAGAGCACATACAAGTATGCCAACACCTATTCCTCTCATATAATATTTCATTCTTTTACTCATAATCTAAACCTAAATATCAGATTTTAAAAGATCATTTATTGTGAAGTCCGAGAATAAGAGACACTTCTCCTACCCCCATCTTAAGCTGCTTTGCGATTTCAACTTCGCTCATACCGGATTCGGAAAGTTCAATAACCTCTTTATTGAGTTTCTCCTGGGGACCTTCTATTTTTTTCTCGGGTTCGCGGCCTTCTTTTGCGGCTTCTTTTTTCTCAGCCTCATTGGCATCACTTACGGCAAGTTCGGCCCAGTTAAGAGTCCTTACAGCCTTCTCCTGGGTATCAGGGGGAACACTCTGGACAGTGGCAATAGCTTCATCAAGAGCAAGCTCCGTAAAAAAGTTCCTGGCCTTAAGTGAAGTATGTTTTACCGGCTCTGAAATATCTTCAAAAGGGATCTCGGGTTCTTCCGTTTCGGGTGCTGCCTTTACGGGCTCAGGCTCACGGACTGGTTTGGCAGGTGCGGATGCAGCTTTGACAGTTTTTTTCTCAGAAAGAGTTTCAGCCGCCTTTACAAGTTCCTCCGTTTTCTTTGCCAGCTCATCGGAAGTCTTTGATGCTTTTTCCGATGCTTCGTCTGCAAGTTTTATTGTTTCGTTCAAACCTGACTGCTTATCATTTAACATGTCATAAAGAAACATTACTTCTTTATGATTTTTATTGATCTCATCAAGCACAGTATCGGAGTACTCATTAACAGCCATTATCTTCTCGTTGGAGATCCTCTCCAGCGTACGCTCGGTTTTTTCCTCTGCATAGGTAACGGCTTCGTCAACCACATCTTCAACATGCTTACGCATGTTCTCAGACTCTTCTTCTATGCTCTTTTTCACTTCATCTTTAACAAGACCGCTGATATCGGTATCGATATCTTCTTTGACCGGTATAAAAAAACTTGCCGCTATGAGAAGTGCGCCCGCGGCAAGCAGGAGAATCTCTAAGATACTCATTACTGATGTCCTTTCAGATTTTTATATCAAATGAAGATGAAGATCCCTTAACTACAACCTTATCGGTATTTTCACCTTCTTTTTTCTTTCTGTGACTCCCGCCATCACCTGCATAACCGGAAGATCCCTGTCCGTTATCATCTGCTTTCATCTCAGTCTTGTCAGCCTGGGAGATCTGATTCTGTGACTGGTCTGCCTTTTTTTCCGTTTCATTTAAAGCCTGGCTCTGGACAAGCGAAGAATGCATATCCTCGTTATGCTTAAGTGATGCGTAATCAATTGATGCGGGTATCTGCGCTATCTCAATTCCTGCCATTTTGAAACCTCAGATAGGTGCCATTTTAACATCGCCGCCCTGGCGGATGAATCTGCAGTATTTATAACTGTCCTTTACAGTCATGGAAACATCTCCGATTATGATAACGGTTCCGGGATAAACCTCACCGGTAACAATAACCTCGGATTTTTTGTTGGGATCGAATATTTCGGAAAGCTCCTGCATTCTTGCATTCTTCTCAGTGAGCTGAACCTTCATTTTCTCAAGATTTTCAGCAGTCTTTTTTACATATTCAAGCTGGTCTGCGGTCATCCTGACTCCCTTGGCCTTTTTCTCCATGAAATTCTGGATGATGGGCTGAGCGTCTTTGATGGCTTTCACCAGTTCTCCAATCTCTTTCTGTGTCTTATTGTATTCATTTTTGAGTTCGGGATTGGCACCGACCTCAATGATCGTCTGGGAACCCATGGTGGCACCGAGAGTTTTGGCTTCTATCTTGGAATCCGCCTGAACATGGCCGCCTGTGATGAATCCGTGTTTTCCGGTAACCGTTATTTCAGTTCCTGCAATTACATCACTGTGAAGGATGGACTCAGTATTTACGTAACCGCCGGCTTTTACTTTCGAGTTCTCAATGAATTTTGAAATTACATTGTTGCCCGCTTCAAGCTCACCCTTGCTCATTCCGTTGATACCCCTGGCAAGTACTATATTGCCGCCGGCTGTAACCTTTGCACCTTCAACAACACCGTATACTATGACATCACCGGTTGCTTTTACTTCAAAATTGGTTGCTATATTACCGTTTACCTGGACATTACCGGTAAAATCGATATTTCCGGTAGATGTATCAACATTCTCTACGGTATAAACATTGGATACAAAAACAGCTCCGTCGATCAGCTGTACCATTCCGTCAACATCACTGTATAGCTCAAGTTTATCTTCAGAAAGCTTGAGATTCTTACCGAAATTGTGACGGAGTTTCTTTACATCTCTGGGCTTTACAGGGTTTCCCTGTATGGTCATTCCGGGCTCTCCGGGATCTTCGGGAGTTATCTTTGCAACAAGATCACCCTTCTTTATGGGATTAACGATTCCGAGATGGAAATAATCAACGGTACCGTCTTCATTCATTGCCGGTTTTGCATGAACATCAGTATTGAAAAAATACTCAATGGTAGCATCCGTGCCGTGTCTGGGCATCTTACCTTTAGCAACCGCAATATCGGTACAGTAAACACCGCTGCTTGCAAAAAGTTTTCCGAGAAGTTCGGTCTGGATTCCGAACTTGATCATGCGGAAGGACATATCATTGATAAATTCTGCGGCGGTCATTCTCTCACCGGTATCCGATGCCGGTGTAAATCTTGCCACAGCTTTCATATTATCCTGTGAAATGGATAAAGTATAATTTTCTCTTATAGCAGGGCAATCACCCGTTCCGAGACTGAGAACCGTATCCTCTGAAGAAGCAGTGGCTTCTTTTAACTTGGTAAGATCGTAAACAATACCATTCTGATCCAGGTAATTGATAAGTTCCTGGATCCTGACGGGTTCACCGCCATCTTTGGGTGCGATAACAGATAAGCCAAAGCCTTCAGCGGTTTTTACTATCTTAAAATATCCGTTTCTCATATTGCGCTCCTTTGATCAGTTCTGTACAAGGATATCCATATAAGGACCTAATACATCCCTCATCTTACCAAGTGCTCTTGTGTGTAACTGGGAAACTCTGGATTCAGATACCTCAAGTACTTCTGCGATTTCCTTGAGTGTCATCTCCTCGTAATAATAGAAGGTGATGATCTGCTGTTCTTTTTCGGTTAATTTAGATAATGCTTCAGACAGTTTCTGGGAAAGTTCCTTTTTATCAAGGTTCTCCTCAGGGCTTAAGAAATGCGTTGTGGTCTGGGAAGTGGGTGATGAAGCAACATCCGCACCACTCTCCATGAACTCATCCAGACTGACAAGACCGGTGACTTTCATCTGCCCCTGCCATTCGGAATATTCATCATCAGTGATACCAAGAGCTGCGGCAATCTCTTCATCCGTAGCCGTACGGCCTTTGGTTGCTTCGATCTCATGGATCACGGCATCTATTTTTTTCTGTCTTTGTCTGATAGTTCTGGGAATCCAGTCCATCTTACGGATCTGGTCCAGTATTGAACCTCTGATCCTTAACGATGCGTATGTCTCAAACTTTACATCCTTAAGGTTATCGAATTTATCAATGGCATCTATAAGACCGAAGATACCATAACTGCACAGATCTTCGAATTCTACATTGTAGCCGAGATACATGGAAAGGCGTCCGGCGACAATCTTAACTAAAGGAGCATATTCCAGAATAAGTTTTTCTCTTATCTCAGGACTATGACTCCCCGCGTAATCCGCAAGTAATTTTTTTCTAGAATTCTCATCCATAGATCTCTTCTAAGTAAAACGAAAACCGGTTACGCTTCTCCGCCGGCTTCATTTTCCGAATCCTTTGCAGATCCTATTATCTCTCCATCAGCATCTTTCTCAAGAACATCATCCTGAAGTTCCTCGGGAGGCTGATTAACTTTATCAAAATAATTCAGAACGTATACGATAACACTTCCTATGAAGTAAAAAACAACAAATACGATCAGTAAACTGACTAATTTGTAAATGATGCTGCAATTTCTGATAAACGTGATGATGACCGTTACAAGTCCGGCAACAAGCATCAGGGTAAGAGGAAGCAATTTTCTCTTCATCAGATACTCTTCTCCGGCTTTCCGACAGCCTTGATAACGTACTCACCTGTCTCAGGATAAAAGATTACGGTGCGTCCGTAATTGGCTCCCGTATCTTCAGCAAGGATCGGAATTCCCAATTCCTTAAGCTTACTCTTTACAGCTTCAACGTTGCGCTCACCTACATTCATGCTGGCCCTTCCGGAAGTTGCAAACATGGTGGCACCGCCAGCGATCTTTGCTACAAGATTTCTCCTGTTTGCGCCAAGTTTCTCCATCTGCCTTACAAGTTCAACCACACCTGTATCTGCAAATTTGGCTATATTGGTCTGATTGGCTATGACAGTTGAATCGGGAAGCATTACGTGTGCAAGCCCGCCTACTTTATTGTTTTTATCTCTGATGGCAACGCCGACACAGGATCCGAGTCCCAGCGTGGTTATTCCGTTGGGGGGAAGACACGTTTTCAGATCGGCCATACCGACTTTAATGATCTCGCTCATTTGAATACTCCTTGGAACTGATTCAGAAAATACAAATTAAACAGGCAAACCGAGCGAAGTAAGAATCTTGGAATAAGATTCCATATCAGGAACAAGAACAAAATAACCGTCGATCTCAACTTCGTCAAAGAATTTGGACTGAATCATGAGTATCTGGTCCCCGTAAATACCGAACTCAATGGCGGGAACGGAAAGTATGGCTCCGGCCATATCTACGGTAAGTGCGGGAGGTGAAGGAAATATCTTAAGATTCGTAAGGGTCGAAAGTGAATTAAGATAAGCACCGGTAATAATATTGCCAACTTCCTGCATAGCAGAAAGTTCCATTTCGGTAAAGTCCTCTCCGGGATCTCCCATTCCCATCATAACCTTGTTAATAAGGCTCTTAGCACTGGCTCTCTCAACAAGGAAAAGCATTGAACCGGTAATATCTCCCTCAACTCCGAGGAAAACACCTACCATGATCTGCTCCTCACCGCCGATAGCGGCTCCTACATCGGCAAAGTTAAGAAGTTCAACCTGGGGAACACCCATATCGATCTTACATCCCATCATCTGGGAAAGAGCTGTCATGGCATTTCCCGCACCAATATTACCGATCTCTTTTAAAACATCGTAATAATTCTGTGTTACGTCATTAAGACTAAGATCACCCATTTATATACCCTCAAAAATTAAACGGTCATCAGTTATCGTCAAGATTGATCGTGGTAAGATCAAGGATCGATATGAGCTGATCTCCGTTCTGACCTACGGCACTAACGAATCTTCTGGATTCGGGAGAAACATTATCTCCTACCGTTGACTCGATCTGGCTTTCGGTAAGCTTGATAACTTCTCTTACTTCGTCAACAAGGATTCCGACACTTCCTTCCTCACCGATCTTAAGGATAATGATCCTTGTATCACGTCCTATCTCATCGTCCGAAAGTCCCATCTTGATCCTGAGACTCATTACGGGAATAACTTCACCTCTGAGATTTATAACTCCCTTAAGATATGCGGGAACCTTGGGAACTCTGGTTATCTGCTGCATACGAAGGATGTTATCGATATAGTTGATATCTATACCGAAATTCTCATCTCCGAGTCTGATCACTATAAACTGGTAAACCTCCTGTACAATCTTGGTCTCGTCACCGCTTGCCGGAAGATTTTTAAGATCATTGCTTAATTCCATATTAACCTGCCTTTCTGCTATTAAAGAAGTGCATTGGTATCAAGGATGAGAGCAACTTCGCCATCACCTAAGATCGTAGCACCGCTGATGAATTTGACCTGTTTAATATACTTTCCGAGAGACTTGATAACGATCTCCTGCTGACCTTTAAGTTCGTCAACAACGATACCGGCCATCTTATCGCCCTTCTTAACAATGACAACGGTAAGATTTCCGTCTTCAACGGGAGCGGATTCAATCTCGATAAGTTCATTGAGTCTGATAAGAGGAAGTACCTGTCCTCTGAGATTTATAACCTCCCTGTTCTCCACAAACTTGATCTCATTCTCGGGGATGGTCTCTATGGTCTCGATGGATCCGAGAGAAATAGCATACTTTTCTCCGCCGACAACAACCATAAGTGTCTGAATGATCGCAAGAGTAAGAGGAAGTCTGATAGTCCATGTGGAGCCTTCTCCAAGTACGGACTTAACACTTACTTCACCGCTGAGGGCTTCGATCTTGGACTTAACAACGTCAAGACCTACACCTCTTCCGGATACGTCAGTGATCTGCTTTGCAGTGGAGAATCCGGGATGGAACAAAAGATTGATAGCATCCTTATCTGCCATTGAAGCAGCCTGCTCGGGAGTGATGACTCCTTTTTCGACAGCCTTATTCTTAACGGCCTCAACATCAATTCCGTTACCGTCATCTCTTACTTCGATGATGACGTTATTTCCTTCCTGATATGCATCAAGATAAATGGAACCTACTTCAGGCTTGCCACGCTCTGCTCTGATCTCGGCAGACTCGATACCGTGGTCTGCAGAGTTTCTGAGGAGGTGCATAAGAGGATCACCGATCTCGTCTACAACGGTACGGTCGAGCTCTGTATCTTCACCGGTCATGTACAGCTCCATCTTCTTGCCGAGTTTCTTATTAAGGTCTCTGATCATACGAGGGAACTTCTGAACGGTATTTTCAATGGAAACCATTCGAACCTTCATAACGGATTCATGAAGATTGGTGGTAACGCTCTCAAGGTATTCGATCTCTTCGTTGAAATCTGAATTATCTCCGGAATCAGTCTTGGTTGATGCGGATACAAGACTGTTCTTTGCAATGATAAGCTCGGAAACCAGGTTCATGAGAGAGTCGAGTTTTTCGATATCAACTCTTATAGTCCTGTTGACAACAGGCTTTCCGGGTTTCTTCTCAGCAGGTTTATTACCTGCTGCAGGTGCAGGTGCTGATGTGGGAGCAGCAGCCTTAGCCTGGGGAGCAGCCTCTGCGGGAGCAGCAGCCTGTGCGGGTGCGGCAGCCTGTGCAGGAGCCTGATCCTTGCTCTCAAAGCTTTCCTCATCCTCTACGTGAAGCTTATCAACATCGATTGCATCGCCCACAACCTTATCGATCTCGGATACTTCGGATGCAGCCTTAATAAGATCATCTATAGGACAATCGGCAAGAACGATGAGAGTAAAATCAAATTCAAACTTCTCATCCTCTATATCCTGTGAACTGGGATCGGAGACGATTATCTCTCCACCCTTTTCCTCGATGGCTTTAAGTACAAGGAATGCTCTTGCGGCCTTAAGGATACAGGATTCTTTAACGGAAACATTAATTCCGTAGATCTTCTTTCCTGCTTTGAACGCTTCGCCGAGTACATTGACCTGGGAATCATCAAGCTTGATCTTATTCCACTTATCGGAAATGTCAGATGATGCAGCGGGAGCTGCAGCTGCTTCTCCTCCGGCTGCAGGTGCAGGTGCGGCTTCGGCAGGAGCCTCTCCGCCACCTCCATTCATGTATTCATTGAGCAGCTTGATAAGGGGCTCGTTATCATTTGTTCCTTCATCGGAGGAATTCTTGATATTGTCCGTGTATTCCTGAAGTGCGTCAAGGCACTGGAACAGAGTATCGATCATCTCGGGTCTGACCTTGATATTTCCTGCTCTTACTTCAGAGAATACATTTTCCATATCATGGGTGAGATTCTGCATTCTCTTATAACCCATGGTACCCGCCATACCCTTAAGAGAGTGAGCGGCACGGAAAATCTCGTTAATGGTGTCTGAATCCTCAGGGTTCTGCTCGAGGTTGAGTATCTGGGTATTCAGACTCTGCAAATGCTCATTTGTCTCATCCAGAAAGATCTCGAGATATTGACTGACATCCATAATCTATTCCTCCATTCTGTCGCGCCAGCGACATGCATTTATGTCAACGAAAGCGAAGCTTTCGTCCGGCCTCCATTCCGTCGCTATAGCGACAAATAAACTAACTTAACCCTATCCTCACAGAAATTTCTTCGGCCACTTTATCAAGACTTACAACCTGATCGGAAAGACCTGCGGTATAAACTGCTTTGGGCATTCCGTAAATGGTTGAAGTAGCTTCATCCTGTGAAATAACAAATGCCTTGCGCTTTGCTTTAAGGTTTTTGATACCTTCTGTTCCGTCTGCTCCCATTCCGGTAAGAACGCAACAGACTATGTGATTGAAACCGGTATTGATGAGAGATTCGAACATATAATTCGCACAGGGCTTAACTCCCTCTCTCATGGGCTCATCCGAATAATGGATGGTATATTTATCACCGGCACCTTTTACAACATTCATATGCTTGCCGCCTGCTGAAATGTAAACATGACCTTTTTCAAGTACCTGTCCTTCAGCTGCCTCACATACGGCAATCTTGGAAGTGGAATTAAGCCTTTGCGCAAGGGTAAGTGTAAATCCCTTGGGCATGTGCTGAACAAGAACAACGGGTGCATCAAGATTCTCGGGAAGATAAGGGATTACGGAAGCAAGAGCTTTAGGTCCGCCTGTGGAACAAGCGATGGCAACGATCTTGGAACCTGCTATCTTGCCTGCAGACTTGGAAAGTATCCCGATAAACTTCTGGGATTCATCCCTCTTTGCTCTTTCCTTCGTCTTATCCTCAAAAACAGGAAGTCTTGAGTATGCAACGCCTCTGAGTGTTCTGAGAAAAATTCTGGGGAAATCGCCTTCACGGCAGGAATTTGCCTGATCGGGTTTGTGAACAAAATCAAGAGCTCCCAGGTCAAGCGCATCCATGGTGGTCTGCGCACCCTCGAGGGTATCGGTAGATGCCATCATTACTCTCTGCGGAAGATTGGCCTTCTTAAGTTCCGAAAGGAACTGGAGTCCGTTCATCTTGGGCATGTTAACATCCAAAACGATGGCGTCGTACTGTTTTTTCTTAACAAGGTCCAGCGCCTCTATTCCGTTAATTGCCCTGTCGACAACCTCAAAACCCTCATCGGAATTGATTATATCACAAAGCACTCTTCTCATGAGTGCAGAGTCGTCAACCACTAATATTTTTTTCTTCATTTTGTTCCCTCGTCAGTACAAAATAGACTAAAATTTTATTTTTTCAGATTTTTTCTCTCTTCTTCAAAAATAAATCTGATAATTTCCTCTCTTGCTCCGCGCTCCATATTTACATACTGGACACGATGCTCAAATGTTCCGGCACGGTTCTCAAGTTCCTTGACAAGAAGAACCTTTCCGATAAGCTCGTACTTCTTCCTCTCTCCACCAATCAGCAGATTATAGCTGATGTAGAGCATGCTTCCGGGCTCATACTTCTGGTTGGACATAAATCTCAGACCGCCGCCGGAAATATCGACAATGACGCTTCTTTTGATGGGAAGGTTGGGCTGAAGATAAAGCGGACTTTTGTTTTCAACCGCATTGACTTCTTCTTCCACAAGATTTCTGGAACACATCTCCAGCGCACAGCTAAATCTGTAATACTCTCTTCTCTGGTATTTCCTGAGATTACTTGTAAGTTCAAGAACAAGCACATAGATATTATTGGACTTGTATCTGTCTACAACTCTTACAAAACACTGATAAAGACCTGCGGCGGTGTAGACGATCATATTAAACTCGGCATCCACGGGAAGGAGTATGAGTTTCGTCTGCTCAATGGGCATCTGAACCTCAATTGAATCCTCAGAGATGATATCGACTATTTTTGTCTCATAGAATTTTGAGTTTTCGCTTTTTTCGGTATTATCTATCTTTCTGTCGACAGCCGTAAGTTCAACCCTGTCACCAGGCGAAATAAAATTATTTAACATAAAAAACCTCCATCATCTTCTGGTTACTATATGTGAGAAAAATGCAGCCATACCCCTGACGGGTCTTACCGCTTCGTTATTATCATCAAGGAGTGCCCTTGCAATGCTTTCATATGCCCTGGATGACTTTGCTGACGGATTCAGCAGTGAGACCGGAGTCTGCTGCATAACCGCATCGGATAACTGTGCATCGTAGGGTACACTGCCCAGATAAGTAAGAGGGATCTTCAAAAAACGCTGTACAACGGAATTAAGTTTTTTATAAAGTCCCATTCCGTCATCGTCCTTATTGACCCTGTTAGCTATCATCCTGACGGATGTTTCAGCGGGATTGTATCTGGGGTGCCTTGCCAGTGCCTTAAGCAGTGAATAGGAATCCGTAATGCTGGTAGGTTCATGGGTGGTTATGAGAAGTATCTCACCGCTTGCCACCAAAAACTCAAGAACCGCATCGGAAATTCCGGCACCGGTATCAACTATGATTATATCAGCAATCGAATCAAGTTCCGAGAGATTTTGAATTATATAATTCAAATAATCATTGCTCAGATTGGACATTCCGGCGATACCGCTTCCGCCTGAGATAAATCCCACTTCACCGGGGCCCCAGGTGATAATGTCCTTGATATTTTTTCCCTGATATATAAGGTCACAGAGATTATGCTTGGGAACGGTGCCGAACATTATCTCGATATTTGCAAGACCAAAATCCGCATCAAGAATGATCACTCTCTTGCCCAGTTTTTTTAACCATATGGCAAGATTGATGGCGGTGTTGGATTTTCCGACTCCGCCCTTACCGCTGGTAACGGTTATGACCCTTGCAAGAGGTCTGGCCTGCCGGGATGCTTTTATTATTCGGAGAGATTCAGCCTGATCCATATCAATCTCCTCCCAGCAGTTGCTTTACTATGCGTTGAGCGTTAAAGATCTCAATGTCATCGGGAACGTTCTGACCGCAGGTGACAAAGGCAATGGGTGAATCCGAATAGCATCTCATATTATAGAGATTACCAAGAGTCGAGGTCTCATCCAGCTTTGTAAAAATAAGCTGGAATTCCGAAACTCCCTTGTACTTATCTACTATCTTCTTAAGATCCCTGTACTTGGTGGTAGCACTGAGTACAAGGAAACACTGCTTTGTCATGCTATCAGGCAGGCAGTCAAGAAAACTCTTCTGTCTTGCAAGAAGCTCATCACTCTTATGTGAATGTCCCGCAGTATCCACAAGGATATAATCGCAATCCTTAAAATCATCGGATGCAAGTAAAAGCTCATCCTCGGAATAGATGACTCTGAAGGGAACTTCGAGAATGCTGGCATAAGTCCTGAGCTGGTCTGCCGCAGCGATCCTGTAAGTGTCCGTTGTCAGAAGGGCAACTTTCTTTTTCTCATTTACCGAAAGGGAACTTGCTACCTTTGCAATGGTGGTAGTTTTTCCTACACCGGTAGGTCCGATAAAGAAAATGATCACAGGACCCTTGGTATTCTTTTCCATTATGCCGTCAGCCTTGCCGAAACGAAGTATCATCTTCTGATAAACGGCGGAAAGGTACTGATCCAGCCTGGAACTGCTTTTTGCCACATTACCTGCATCGTTAACAAGCTCGTTGACAAGCTTTTCATCAATGTCATTATCGATCATGGTGTTGTAGAGAAGCCTCAAAAATCTAGAGGTATCCCTGTCTGCATCATCACCGCTCTTAATCTCTGGTGAATCAGGTTCTGCCTGGGATGCGGTTTCCTTCATGGTTTCTTCTTTTTCGGGAACAGGCATAGTCTGCTCTTCAGCAGAAGAACCCAGTTTTTTCTCAAGAATGTTCTGAAGGTTATCGAGTTTTTCCTCGATGCTCTTACTGTTATCGGAAGCCTGAGGCTTTATGGAGACCATGCCGGCTGACGGCTTTTCGGAAACGGCACTTTTTTCTTTTTCCTGTGCCGAAACCTGTGCCCTTGCTATCCTTCTTATCTTTTCCATGGAAGGATCATCTTCTTCAACAGCAGCGGTAAGCTCCACTCTCTTGCTCTTTAAGAACGCAAAGGGAGGCTTAGCCTTGATCTTCCTGACATTCATAATTACCAGATTCTCACCCAGGTCAGCCTTGGCAAGTCTGGTTGCTTCTTCTTCATTTTTACCGATAAATTTTTTGATTATCATTTTTTATTATGCGGTAACCATTCCGACCGATGTCAGATTGACTGATGAATCAACCTCATTATAGGAAACGACTATCAGGTCTTTATAGTAATCCTCCGTAAGTTTTCTGAAATAAATCCTGACTATGGGCGAGGTGACGATTATAGGGTTCTTTCCGAGATTCTCAAGTTTCTGTGCTTCCTTACCCACAGAATCAAGGATCTGGTGCGTCCTCTCGGGATCCATATTTATAAAGGAACCGTTCTCTGTCTGTTTTACACAGGACATGATCTCCTGCTCGATCTTCGGATCGAGTGTCACAACTGAGTTAGTATCATTCTGGGCAAAATACCTGGCTGATATGGCTCTCTTAAGCGCCTGTCTTACATATTCCGTCAGGATGTCTGTATCTCTTGTTGTGGTTGCAAAATCAGCAAGGGTTTCGAGAATGGTCAGAAGGTCTCTGATGGATACACCCTCACGCAAAAGATTCTGCAATACTTTCTGAATATCTCCAAGTCCCAAAAGCTTCGGAACAAGTTCGTCCACAAGATTTGGATTATTCTCTTTAACATTATTGACAAGATTCTGAACATCCTGTCTTGTAAGCAGCTCATCGATATGCTGCCTGATTATCTCAGTCAGATGTGTTGCAATGATCGAAGGAGGATCTACAACCGTATAACCCAGGGTCTCGGCTTTTTCCCTCTGTCCTTCCGTGATCCAGATTGCCGGCAGATGGAATGAAGGCTCGAATGTGGGGATACCTGTAATCTCTTCCTGAACATATCCCGGATTCATGGCCATATAATGGTCAAACAGGATCTCGCCTTCACTGATCTGTATTCCCTTGATCTTAATAATATACTGGTTCGGATTAAGCTGTATGTTATCCCTTAATCTTATGATGGGAACAACAGTACCGAGTTCAAGGGCTATCTGCCTTCTGATCATTACGACTCTGTCAAGAAGGTCTCCGCCCTGATTGACATCGGCAAGTGGAATGATTCCGTAGCCGAATTCAAGTTCAATGGGGTCAACCTGAAGGAGCGAATTGACATTCTCGGGCTGCCTGATCTCTTCCGCTTCCTCTTCTTCCTTGGATACATCCAGTTCGATTCCCGCCGTCTGAAGCTTTTTGTTGACTAAATTGCCGGATACGAAAAATACTATTCCGAGTCCCACAAAAAGCACCGTGTTCAGATCCGTAAAAAGACCGAGTATTGTCATCATCGCACCGACGATGATAAGAACCTTGGGAAGACCGAAAAGCTGGGTGATTATGGTCTCACCGAGATCCCTGTCATTAGCACCCTTGGTGACAAGGATACCTGTAGAAAGAGATATCATCAGTGAAGGGATCTGTGAAACAAGTCCGTCACCTATAGTCAGTATCGAAAACGAGTTTATGGCGTCACCTACTGACATACCACGTCTTAAAACAGCAAGGGCAATACCGCCTATAAGGTTTACTGCGGTAATGAGAAGACCTGCGGTAGCATCTCCCTTTACGTACTTAACAGCACCGTCCATGGAACCATAGAATGCCGATTCCTTCTGGATCTTCTCTCGTCTCTCTTTAGCCTCTTCATCAGTGATGGCTCCGGTATTAAGGTCCGCATCAATAGCCATCTGTTTACCGGGCATTGCATCCAGTGTGAATCTGGCGGTAACTTCGGAAACACGCTCCGAACCTTTGTTGATGACCATGAACTGAATGATCAAAAGTATGATGAAAATGATCGCACCGATTATCAGGTCACCGCCACCTACGAAATTTCCGAATGTGGCAACAACGTTTCCGGCATAACCGTCACGAAGTATAAGCCTCGTGGACGAAGTATTCATGGAGATCCTGAACAAAGTGGTAAAAAGGAGCAGCGTAGGGAAGAAACTCATATCGAGAACTTCCTTGCAAAAAAGCGCCCCAAACATAATGGTAAGTGCAAGAGATATATTAAAAGCAAGCAATACATCCAAAAGCCATGCCGGTATCGGGATGATGAAAAGGATAATGGCTATGGCAAGATATAAAGCAACAAATATATCAAATTTTCCTATTGCTTTAGGCATGTAATCTGTTTAAATCTTACCCTGTAAGTGATATACAAAAGCAAGTATCTCGGCAACCGCCTGATATAATTCCGGAGGAACCGACTCTCCTATATCAACGTTATGATAAAGCATTCTTGCAACAGGTTTGTTCTCAACGATCTCAACTCCGTTTTCCTTTGCAACATCCTTTATCTTCTGTGCAAGATACCCCTCACCCTTAGCTATCACATAAGGTGCTTCTCTTTCGGATGGTTCGTATTTAATGGCTACAGCGTAATGGGTAGGGTTTGTGATTACCACATCAGCTTTGGGAAGGGCCTGCATCATACGCCTGCGGGATACTTCCATCATCTTCTGTTTAATCTTACCCTTGACCTGAGGATCTCCTTCGGAATTCTTGTACTCATCCTTAACTTCCTGTTTGGACATCTTCATGTCTTTATGGAACTTCCATTTCTGATACATATAATCTGCGGCGGCTATAACTATATAAACCGCAGAAACTCTTATGCCCAGATTGATTATGGTGTTACCCATAAACTTAATGGCCTGCATAAGAGGCATCTCATACAGCGAAAAAACAATGAAAACATTATCCTTAACGTATGAGTAAACTATGGCTCCGACCAATATCAGCTTGAGAACCGACTTAATAAGTTCTATTACCGAATTTAAGGAAAACAGTCTCTGCATCCCTTTTACAGGGTTAAGCTTTGAAAGCTTTGGCTTAAGCGGTTTTGTGGTAGGCTTCCATTTAACCTGTGCAAGATCGGCTATGAAGGATACCACATAACCAATGAGCAACACCGGTAATATTGTAAGGAGCACACCGACCACACCGGTCTTAAATACAGTGGATATCTCTCTGAAAGGCATGTATCCGTTGGGATAAACGGTAACCTTCGGAATCCAGCTGTAAAATGTATCAAAAAAGCTTAAAAGCCTGCCGCCTATATAGCCTGTCAAAAATTTCAGAACAAGGAAAAATACAAAAAGTCCGAGACAATTGCTGATCTCCTTGCTCTTGGCTACCTGACCCTCACTTCTGGCATCATTCAGTTTTTTGGCGGTAGGTTCTTCTGTCTTGTCGGCATTATCGGCAAAAAACTGCAGATTAAATTCCAGCATTCGTTATACCTACATCAAATTCGACACAACCGAAACCATGATCTTCTTCATCTCGGTAAAAACCATATCAGCACCCTTCGGCATAAGAGAAACTGTGAGGAACAGGATCGTCAGTCCGGTCAGCACCTTTAACTGGATACCGATGGCAAACATGTTCATCTGAGGAGAAACTTTTGCCATAACACCAAGGATCGCGTTAAGCATCATCATCGTTGCAAAGATCGGAAGTATTATCCTAAATCCGATCAATAAATAATCCATAAGAAATACAACAACTGTTTCCTTCAGTCCCTGTACGTTAAAATTAACGCCGCCTACAGGGATAAGAGTGAAGGTATCCGCAAGTGCTCCGAGAAGATATCTGTACATTCCGCTTGCAATCAGTATCAGCGAAAAAACGTAATTATATAATCCTCCGGTAATACTGATCTGCTGTCTTGATGACGGATCCATGACCTGAACCATGGAAAGACCGGTCTCCATATCCGCTACGGTTCCCGCAAAGTTAAAGATCGTAGTACAAATATTGGCGGAAAGACCGATAAGGAGTCCTGCTATGGCCTCTTTAATGATGATGATCGCATAACCGACTTCGGAATCAAAATTCACCGTCTCCGCCGGGGTTACACCGGCATACATAAGTGCCGATATAAAAATACTTAGTGCTGCCCTTACTCTTCTGGGTGTGTTGTTCATACTGAAAAAAGGACAGATAAAAACAAAACACGAAACCCTTACAAGAATAAGCAAAAACAGTTCAAGATCATAAATTGAAAAAGAGTAGCTCAGCATAAGTCTTCATCACTTATGAACGTAATAAACAAAGTTGCTCCAAAGATCAGTGGTAAATCCCACAATATTATTAATGAGCCAGTTACCCAGCAGCATCAGAGTCAAAAATATACCGATAACCTTGGGAACAAAAGTAAGAGTCTGTTCCTGGATCGATGTAATGGTCTGGAAAATACTTACGGCAAGACCGATTGCCATTGATACAAGAAGTACCGGGAGTGCGCACTTTATTATCATATAAAGCCCGCCTCTTATCATCTCGGTTGCAGCTTCTGGTGTCATTTTTTTCTCCTAGAAAAGTCGCTAATAAAACGTTCGTACAAGTTGGCCTATGATAAGCGACCAGCCGTCAGCAAGAATAAACAAAAGTATCTTAAAAGGCATCGAAATGGTGGTTGGCGGAAGCATCATCATACCCATGCTCATCAGCACTGAAGCAACGACCATATCTATTACAATAAAAGGAATATATATCATAAAGCCTATCCAAAAGGCTATTCTGAGTTCTGAAACCATAAATGCGGGAATGAGAATCGAGTTTGGGATGGATTCAAGTGTTCCGTCCCATTCAAGTCCCGCTATCTCATAAAAAAGCCGCACATCCTTAACCTGTGTCTGCGGCTCCATGAAATTTCTCAAAGGAGTCATGACATTTACCAGAAATTCATCCTGGTCGATCGTTCCGGCTTCAAAGGGAACGACAGCATTAACATTGATCTCCTCAATAGTGGGCTGCATCACGAAAAATGTAAGAATGAGCGCCAAAGCAATCAGCACCTGGTTAGGCGGTGCGGTCTGTGTATTTAATGCCGCCCTTGTAAAATGCAAAACGATGATGATCCTTGTAAAAGCGGTCATCACCATCAAAAGGAGCGGTGCAATAGCAATAAGCGTAAGGGTTATGAGAATCCTCAGCGAGGAATTCAGAGAACCGTTACCGTCATTGTACGTAATTGTAAGTCTGTTATAAGTATTGAGTGTATCAAGATCACTCGGCTCTGTGTATGTTCCGGGATCATCTATGACAGTGCTTATGTCCGTCTCTCCGGTATCGTGTCCGAGATTCTCCGTATTAAGAGCATATGCCCTGCTTTTGTAAGACATAACAAAAAGCAGAAGCATACTTATAAAAAACAAAAACTTTATGATCTTTTTTCCGGCGGTCTTAAACATCACTTTGAATCCTTCTCCGGAATTTCTTTTTTCTGATCGGCAAAAGCTTTGGAAAGAAACGATGAAAATCCGCCTAAGGTCTTTTCATCCTGCTTCTTCGGAATGATATCCCCCTCATCGACATCGCCGAGATAAGTTACCGTGTCCTTACAGACCGCAATAACCTTGTACTTTGAACCAACCCTGATGATCTGGACCCATTTTCCCTGGGCGATCCGGATGGTATCAATAACCTCGGCATTAACCGAGCTCCCCTGATCCTTTTGAATACCGCCCATCCATTTTGCGACTACGGCACACAACCACAGCACAAAAATGAAAACAATAAGTAATGTTATAAACTGGGCAATTTCGGATGTACGGGAAGCCACAAGAAGTATCATGACATCATCCTATAACTTTCTTAACCGCCTCAAGAACTCTGTCTGCCTGGAAAGGCTTAACGATGAAATCCTTAGCACCGGCCTGAATGGACTCGATAACCATTGCCTGCTGACCCATTGCTGAGCACATGATAACCTTAGCTCCCGCATCGGCAGCTTTGATTGCCTTAAGTGCCTGGATACCATCCATCTCGGGCATGGTAATGTCCATGAGAACAAGATCGGGATTAACCTCCTTGTACTTCTCAACAGCCTTGGCACCATTCTCTGCTTCTCCGGCAACGTTATAGCCGTTCTTGCTGAGAATATCTTTGATCATCATTCTCATGAAAGCAGCGTCGTCACAGATCAGGATATTTTTTGCCATAATTAAAACCTCCAAAAATTTAGTGTACCAAAAATGGCTTATTGTTTAATGATTTCTGTTACTCTAACACCAAAGTTCTCTTCTATAACAACAACTTCGCCCTTAGCAACAAACTTACCGTTTACAAGAACATCTATGGGTTCACCGGCGATCCTGTCAAGCTCAATGATCGTACCCGGTGCGAAGTTGAGGATATCGGAAATGGACTTTACAGTTCTTCCCAGCTCTACGGTAACTTCGAGAGGCACATCCATGATAAGTCCGATGTTCTCTCCGCCCTGAACATTGCTCATATCTCCGCTGAAACTCTGGAAAGATGCAGGCTGTATATTCATGGGCTGTCCGTATCCCATCATGGGCATTCCCTGCATCGGCATTCCCTGCATTGGCATACCCTGCATCGGCATTCCCTGCATCGGCATTCCGCCCATTGGCATTCCGCCCATCGGCATTCCCTGCATCGGCTGTCCGTATCCCATCTGAGAAGGATCGGCCTGAGGCATTCCGGCTCCGGGCATTGCTGCGGGAGGAGGTGTCTGAGGTGCCATGGGAGTCGGCGCAGGTGCGGGGGCAGGTGCGGGCTCCGGCTCGGCAGTTGTTCCAAGCTGTGATCCCATGAATGTCTCAACAATCTTCTTGGCAAACTCTATGGGATAGAGCTGCATGATGGTCGAGTCAACCAGATCATCACCTATCTGCATTCTGAACTGTATCCTGCAGAAAGTGCCTCCAAGGAAAGGTGCTATCTCTGCTCCGTTCTCAAAATTCTTGAGATCAAGCAGTGAACTCTCCGGCGGCGAGATATCGATCATCGTCTCGAGCATGGTGGAAAGTGAAGTTGCCGATGCACCCATCATCTGGTTCATGGCTTCGGATATTGCCGAAAGATGCAGTTCACCGAGTTCACCGTCCGTATTTGTTCCGTCACCACCCATCATCAGATCGGTGATAACTTTAACATCATGCTCCTTGAGAAC
>ONTX01000254.1 GCA_900320825.1 uncultured Lachnospiraceae bacterium
CGGAGACGGAGGGATTCGAACCCTCGTGCCCCGGAGGGCAAACGCATTTCGAGTGCGCCCCGTTATGACCGCTTCGATACGTCTCCAAAGCCTAATAAATCCAACTATCATACTATATAGTTTTTCTACCTTAACGTCAATCTATAGGTGATACAGACTTTTTTTCATTTGTTACATATCGCATTTTCATAAAAGAGTGAAAACAAAATGTAAAATAAATGTAAGAAAAGTCTGTTTTTTTCATAAAAAGTCCGGAAAGTTGGTGGGGAGAAGGCTTAAAAACATCAATTTCTGTGCAATTTGCACAATAAAAGCGCTTACATTTTATCGTTGCATTTGCATTATTATCGGGTTATAATCTTACAAAAAGAAAGCGCTTACATACATATGGAATCGCACTTTCAAGCCATCTGAAGGTATTTGGGGTGAGCTGTGGACAGACAGATAAGCTTCGGACAATACAAACTGATCGATAATGCATTGTTTGCTGGAATGCTTGTAATATCTGAGATTATCATCATTACAGCCTCATCCAGATGGTTCCCGGGGCAGCTCTATACAGTTAGTGTAACCGCTGCCATAACCGCCATAGTAATGATGAGATGGGGATGCACCTCCGCCTTTCACGCAGCTTTAGGAGCACTGGTTTATGTGGGCATACAGAAAGGATCGCCGGGACAGTTTCTTATCTACATCATCGGAAATGAGGCGGCACTCCTTCTGATCCCGGTCGTAAGGCTTGCAGGCAAAAAGAAGATTCGGGAGAATGTGGTTCTTACAATGGTTTATGCACTGTCGGTTCAGCTGCTGATGCAGTTGGGACGCGGGATCGTATCAGTCGTACTGGGAAGCGATGCGGGAGCCATACTTAAGTTTATAACCATGGATGCGCTTTCGTTACTTTTTACAATACTGATCGTATATGTCGCATCAAGACTCGACGGGGTATTTGAAGACCAGAAGTCATATCTGCTAAGGATACAAAAAGAGAAAGAACTTGAAAACGGGGATATTTAAATGACTGAGAAGAAAGCAAAATGTGCGGATTATCTTGTATATGATAAAGAGACCGGCTCTTATCATATGGATCCGGAGCAGGCGGTCAGGGATGATGTGGAAAAGCATTACTGGCTTCATGTGGTGCGTACAGTTATCAAGGACTGGCGTCTTTACGTGATGCTACTTCCGATGCTGCTGGTATTTCTTTTCTGGCGCTATTTCCCCATGTATGAGCTCCTGGGATGTTTCAAGGTTTCCGACAACACACTTTCGGTTGCGGACCAGCTTTTCGCCGGCTTTTACAATTTCAAGGTTCTGCTCACCGGAAACACCACCATTTCAAACGAATTCTGGAGAGCCCTCAGGAACACATTTGTCCTCAGTTTTTACGGACTCCTCTTCGGATTTCCTTTCCCCATAATCCTGGCTCTTTTCTTTAATGAGATCCGTTCTAATATTTTGAGAAGCGTTCTTCAGGTTCTTACTTATCTGCCTAAGTTCATGTCCACCGTCGTTATAACATCGCTGGTGGTAATGCTTGTAAAGCAGGGCGCTCTTACATCGAATATGGGTATCATTTCCCAGCTTATGGTTAAGCTCGGACTCGTGGATCAGGAAACGGCGTACGCGGGACTTCTGAACCTCCCTCAGTTCTTCAGACCAATATATATACTCAGTGGTATCTGGGAAGGATCGGGTTACGGAAGCATAGTATTTTTTGCGGCGATCATTTCCATATCGCCTACCAGCTATGAAGCGGCACAGATAGACGGTGCGGGAAAATGGGCACAGATGAGATACGTTGTTCTTCCCAGCATTCTTTCAACAATAGTGATCATGCTGATCACCAGGATAGGAACCCTTCTTTCCATCGGATATGAAAAGGTACTCCTTCTGTACAATGCAAATACATTTATCACTGCCGACGTTGTATCGACTCTTGCAAACAGATACGGACTGGAGGGTGCGGCAAAAGGAATATCCTCCGCGGCAGAGATGATGAGCAACGTCATAAGCATGCTGCTGGTAATAGGAGCCAATACTATATCCCGCAAGGCATCGGATACATCCCTTTACTGATATAAAAATAAACTGCCGGATTTGATAAACAGCCGCAGATGCGGCATTCAACAGAGGAAGTAATGAAGAGAAAACTTGAGATCTCAGAACTTATATTTAAAGTGTTCAGCTACCTGTTTCTGGTGGTTTTTGCACTCATGTGTCTGTATCCTTTTGTGTATGCGATATCAGCATCCATAAGCGGAGCCCATGAAGTTGACTATAACCAGGTGGTACTGCTTCCCAAGAACATCCAGTTCGATGCATTTCGTAAGATGTTCGGGGACAACATGTTCTGGAACGCATATTCCAATACACTTTTCCTTACGGTGTTTGGAACTCTCTGGGCAATGTTCTACTCAATACTCGGAGCATATGCTCTTTCAAAGAAGAGACTGCTGTTCAGAAAGTTCTTCAATTTTTTCCTTGTTTTCACCATGTGGTTCTCGGCAGGTATCGTACCCCAGTATCTTAATTACCTTGCTACGAAGTCTGTCTTTAACAAAGCCGGTATCACTGACGACAAATGGCTGGTTGTCATTGCGATGGGTATGGCTGCAATGAACATCATCCTTTTAAGAAATGCATTTGAGGGAATCCCGTCAGAGATCGAAGAGGCTGCAATAGTCGACGGGGCAACAGAGTTCCAGGTGCTGAGTACCGTATACATCCCAATGAGCAAATCAACCATTGCGACCGTAGCACTGTTTTTTGCGATATCCAGATGGAACGGATACTTCTGGGCACGTCAGATGATCTCCAACGGATTTGAAAAACCCCTTCAGGTTTTTATAAGAGAACTTCTCGAGCAGTATCAGGATCCCGAATTTACTGCAGGATGGAATGAGACCTATTCATCAGATTCCATAATATATGCACTTATTGTCTGCTCCATCATTCCGATACTTGTTATCTATCCCTTCATTCAGAAATATTTTGCGAAGGGTGTAAATGTGGGAGGCGTCAAGGAATAAGGCGCACAGGTAAGATTATTCCGGGCATTGCGTCCGTTATAATATTTTGTTTCATCTTTTTAAGGAGGATAAATATGAAGAAGAAGATAGTGTCTGTGCTTCTCGCATCATGCATGACCGTAGCAATGCTTGCGGGCTGCGGCAATACGATCGAAGCACCTCAGACAGAAACACCCACCCAGACAGGTGATGCTACCGGAGATACCACCGGAGGCGAGGTTGAAGAGGCAGATCCTCTTGCATTTGCGGCAGGTACCGAACTCCGTATGGCTACCGGTTACAATTCGGCAGCTACAGGAATCGTATTTGATTCAGAAACTGTTGCAAAGGCAGCAGGTGCCAAGGTTGACGAACAGGCCATCACCGATGAACTTACTGCAGCGGGCAAGACCGAAGACGAGATTAAGGAAGCTATCGCCAAGGCTAAGGAAGAGGCTTATGCAGGTCTTTCCATTACTCTTGCAGACGGCAACACCTATATGGCCGGCGATCTTAAGCCTACCTGGGTTGAGGTTGAGAACCGTCTCGGAATGAAATTTACAAGTGTTTACCAGGGCAACTCCGCTGCAAAGGAGTTTGAATACTGGAAAGAGCAGCTTGACCAGGTTGATATGGTTTCAGGAACCGCTGCAAAGCTCAACGAGTTCGGCGAGACCGGATCTGTAGTAAACATCGCAGATTACCTTGATCTTATGCCTAACTTCAGCGCGTATCTCGAGGCTAACCCCATTGTCCGTCTCTCCATCACCGGTAATGTTGATACAGGCGCTATCTATTTCAGCCCTTACTTCGACGGTGTAAATGATATCGAGAGAATGCCTCTTATGAGAACCGACTGGGTAGTTAAGCTTCTTGACGGCGAAGGCGAGTTTGAAGCTGAGAAGTCAGGAAAGACCAAGGCTCCCGTATACGAGCCTTATATGCCTACTGAGGGCAAGGTTGATGTAGAAGTTGTTTCTCTTGACGGAACCAGCGTTGAGACTATCACAAAGGATTATGATAAGGCCGGAAATATCGTTGCTCTTATGAATGAAGCCGGACCTATGAGCGGCGTTGATGCAGTCAATATGCTTCGTAAGTATATTGATGAAGCTTATGACGGATATTACGGAACCACACGTTCCAATCTCTTTGTCGGACAGAATGCTGCATGGGATGCAGATGAGCTTGTAGCCCTTCTCAGATGCGTTACCTCCAATGCACAGACTCTCAACGGAACCGATTCTGTACAGGGTCTCTTCTGCCGTGAGGATGCCAACAACCAGAGACGTGTTGATATGTTCAGATTCACCGGAACTCTTTTTGGTGTAAGAGGACTTGAGTCACGTCAGGATTATCTCTATGTAGGAACCGACGGACAGCTCCATGATGCACGTATGGAAAAAGAGACTTATGATGCGCTTCTGAGAATGAACGCACTCGTAAAAGAAGGACTTATTTCCGAAGCATTCGTAAAGAGCCAGGATGAGAAGACTGAGAAGTATCTTGAGAATGACAACGGATTTATGCATTACGATTACAACCAGACCCAGACTCTTTACAATGATTCCAAACTTGATAACGCAGCCGGTGAGAAGTACATGGCAGTAATGGTACCCGTTGCACGCTGGTATGACGGATCAAATGCAGACGGCGTTTATATGAGATTTACAGAGTCCTGGAGATCCGTTAAGACAGACGGATGGGGAATCTCCGCAGCAGGAGTTGAAGGAAACCAGGATAAGCTCTATGCGGCACTTAAGCTCATCGACTATGCATACAGTGAGGAAGGAACCATTCTCATGTCTTACGGCCCCGACGCATTCATCAAAACAAATGCTGACGGAAGCTATGTAACATTTAATTTCAACGGTCAGGAGATGCCTGAGATCGCAGATGCTACCCGTGAAGAGCTTTGGGATAAAGCAAAGGGTAACTACACCAACTATGCACGTCAGTTCCTCGGATCAACTCTTTCATTCATGAAGAGCCAGGCATTCGAGTATCAGTGCACAACCGAAGTCGGACGTGAAGGTGCAGGATATATCTCAAATGCTATCGGACTCGGAACCATTAAGCATCCCGAGCTCGGACTTGCATCAAACAGCTGGTATACTTCAGTTCCCACCACTCTTCCCACCACAAAGGCTGACAATGACCAGATCAACGGATACACCGATCTTGTTAACAATTTCAGCCAGCAGAAGGGTGACGATCAGGTTAACGTTCTTGTTAACATCATCGTAAACGGAAACGGCGGATCTGTTGCAGGATTCGGATCAGCCGAAGAAGCTGCAGCAACCGTTAAGGATACCTATAACGGAAGCGCATATCTTACCATCAAAAACATTGCATGGGAAGAGGATCAGGACTTCTACGCAACACTTTGATCTTAATGATCATTAATGGATCAGATTAGTTTTAAAGACTACGGTTCCGGACGAATCTTCTTCGTCCGGGGCCGGAACTTTAGAGAAAATGGGAGTTATAAATGTACCGGAAACAGATGATAATGCAGAAGATAGTCTGCTTCATAATGCTCGCATCATCGGTCGTCACATTCTTTTATTCGCTTGGAATAATGACTGATCTTTACGAGTCGTTCTATTATTCCATCAGAAGTGTTGATAATCCGGACAGAAACCCCATTGCCGGTTCTCTTATCTATTATGATATGCAGGATTTTAACAGATCCTTCCTGCATTTGGGATTGATGCTCATACTTGTTTCACTTTTATTGTTCATTACAAATACACATGTCAGAAGAAGATATTATATCGGAAATGTGATCGCGGTGCTTGTGAATGTATGTGCCAATGTCTATGTGGCGGCCTGGGCATCGGGTCAGATAAATGCCTACAGGGCAAAGTTTTTAAATGAGGTTGATTTTGAAGCGTTTCGTGCGTACGCAGACCTCATGAGTTCATACTATACGGAATCAACGTTCTGGTTTGACGTTCATATATATGTTTTTGGTTTTGCGTTTTTTGCATGCGCTCTTCTGATACTCTCCACAGTATGGAAGTTCTCTCTGATGAGCGGTGAGAAAAAGCTTATGACCGAAGGAAAGGGGGAGTGATCATGAGAACGGATGATGAAAAATTCACACGCATCGACCGTATGCGCTATACAAAAAACACTCTTTCATCAACTCTTGTGTATATCGCCATCCTTTTCGATGTCATCTATTTTATTAATATCTACGGATCGGATGTAAAATATGATGTCGGAACTTATTATTATCAGGCAAGAATGGGTATATCCATCGTTTATAACCTTCTCTTCATGCTTGCCGCATTCCTTTCTTCCGAGGGAGTAAAAAACTATCATGTTCCGTATCATTATTTTCTCATTCTTGTGGGAGCAGGCCAGTTTATAAGGATATTCCTCCTGCCTTTAAGGGCTTTCAGGGCAACAGTTGTTTCAGAGGGTGCTCTGGCAAATACACACATCATGAGTGAGGATCAGTTTAAACTGGTTTCGGCATATCTGGTAATATCCGGAGCATGCTGTATCATCGCTTCGGTGATCGGACTTATAAAGTGTGCTGAACTTAAGGCACATGAGGCAAACTTGGTTAAGGAGCAGGCTAATGGCTGAAATATCCCTGCAGCATCTTGAAAAAATTTATGACAACAAGGTTCAGGCAGTTTACGATTTTAACCTTGATGTGAAAGACGGAGAGTTCATAGTCCTTGTGGGTCCTTCCGGTTGCGGCAAATCCACCACACTCAGGATGGTTGCCGGACTTGAAGATATTTCCGCGGGAAAGCTGCTTATGGACGGAAAAGACATAACCCAAACTCCGCCTAAGGAAAGAGACATGGCAATGGTCTTCCAGAACTATGCTCTTTACGGACATATGACCGTTTACGAGAACATGGCTTTTTCCCTCACGCTCAGGAAGGAAAACCCCAATGTTATCCACAAAAAAGTCTTATCTGCAGCTGAGATACTGGGTCTTACCGAACAGTTAAACAAAAAGCCCGCACAGCTTTCAGGCGGTCAGCGCCAGAGAGTTGCAATGGGAAGATCCATCGTAAGGAATCCCAAACTTTTCCTTTTTGACGAACCTCTTTCAAACCTCGATGCAAAACTCAGAGGTTCCACCAGAAGAGAGATACTTCTCCTTCACAAGAGACTCGGTGCTACCATGATGTATGTAACCCACGACCAGACCGAGGCACTTACCCTTGCAGACAGGATAGTATGTATGTCCATGGGACATGTACAGCAGATAGGAACACCCCTTGAACTGTATGATGATCCTGCCAATCTTTTTGTTGCAGGCTTCATCGGACTTCCTCCCATGAATTTCTTCGATGTGAAGATCATTGACGGCAAGGCTGTATGTGACCAGTTCTCCATGGATCTTATCGATTCCGAAAAAGCAGCTCTTGCTCCGTATAACGGAAAAGAAGTGACTTTGGGTGTCCGTCCCGAGAATGTAAAACCCGGAGGAAATATTCCGGTGAACATCACATCCAATGAGAATCTTGGAATGAACACACTTGTTCACGGCCATCTCGGAGATTCTTCCGTTAAGATCACCGGTAAGTTTAAGGGCTGGTGTGAATACAAAACAGGTGACCATGTAAATGTTGAATTTACTAAGTGCCACTTCTTCGACAAAGAAACAACAAATGCGATTCGTGCGGAGGCATGAAAATGTCTGATACCAGTAAAGAAAAAGTAAAAGATTCAAATAAAAAAGGAACGAAAAGATCCGGTGGTGTTTTTAAGGGACCTGAATTTTTGCGTAAATTCATAGTTTCCCTTAAGCGCCGTCCCCAGAATGTTCCTCTTGTGATCTATGTTATCGCATTTTGCTACTATTCCTTAAATCTGACGAATGTGTCACATACCACTGCGCGTATTCTTGGAAGGAACATGGGTCTGTACGGATTTATCACCATGCTTTTTTCCATACTGCTCATTGTCTGCTTCATGAACTCATTTCCCAGAAGGAAAAAAGCAAATATTCCGATGCTCATCATCATGTTCCTTATGACGGGCGTTGTGATCTTTTGTGATACAAAATACCAGAATACAGTCTTTACGGCACTTTTCAGAGCCGATAATCCTGTCAAGGTCGAAGATTATATCGCAAAAGCATACAATATGTTAAATATCCATGTGATGCTTTTGGGAATAGCTTCGGGACTTACGGTGCTGATGCCTCTTTATAAAAAACTGCTTGCCAAGATTCCTACAGGCATCGTTATTGAAGGCAACGACAATATGACTGATATTGAACTTTCGGATGACTGATGGCAAAAGATAAGACCGGAAAAAAGTCTGATAAAAAATCTGAAAAAAAAGTATCAATGGCTGAGA
>ONTX01000258.1 GCA_900320825.1 uncultured Lachnospiraceae bacterium
CCAACGTTTGATAATTTGACGATAACCTTATTAAATAGTAAAATAAAATTATTAAAAATCTATAAATAAGTGAAAAACATGTTCAAGAAAAAAAAGAACACTACCGGTATAACTCATACGAATGCAAAAGATGTCATCCAGGTATATGGCGGAAAAAAAGCCATATTTTTTGTTCTGATGGCTCTTTTTTTCATTGTCATAATTCTACTCTACAATTCATTACTTCAAAAATATGTCAAAAAAAGCATTCTTAAAAGCGGAGAATACAATTCCGAGAAAACCGCAAGCGACATATCACTTTATCTTTCCAAAGGTCTGAATGCTCTCATTCTCTCAGGCAGTTCACTTGACGATATGATAGAAGGAAATGCAAGTGATAAAGAAATACTGGATTACATCCAGTATCAGTCGAATGTCATAATCAAAAGTTCAATCCCCGGTACAACGGGTTTATATGCATGTATTGATGGGGAATACTTTGACGGACTCGGATGGGTTCCGGGTGATGATTTTGTTCCTACAGAAAGACCCTGGTACAAAGAAGCTGTTAAAGGAAACGGTTCTGTTGTCCTTATTGACCCTTACCTGGATCTTTATACAGGAAACATTATAATGACTCTTTCCAAGACACTTTCAAACGGAAAAGGTGTTGTTGCCATTGATATTACCCTTGATGAGATCCAGAAAATCGTTGAGGAAGCCGAAAATCCAGGTGATAACGCCACAACCTTTATAGTCAGCAGTGACGGCTTTGTAGTTGCTCATTCCGACATCAACGAAAGAGGTAAAAACTATCTGCATAACGACAATCTTGAGTCATTGATACTCGATCGTGTCTTTTCATCACCTGAAAACAGTTTTGAAATTCAGTTCAACAACAGCAAATACATTGTCTATGCCTGCCCCATCATCGATAACTGTTATTCCGTAACATTTTCCGATTCGAACATGGTCTACAGGCCAATCTCCTATATTGCGCTTTTCAGCATTATCATCATTCTCGCAACACTTATCATATTTATAATCATCATGTTCACCACCGGTAAAAAGGATGTGGTAAACGAAAAACTCAATAAGGTCCTTAAATCAACTGCCGATATTTATATGTCCCTTTGCGATCTTAACGTGATCGACAATTCCGCAGTCGAAATCAAAAATATCAATCCTGCAATTTCCAAGGCAATCCAGGGAATAAACCACAATCTTGATGTTGCATTTATAAACATCATGAAAAACCTCCCGGAATCACCCACAAAGCAGACGGCCATTGATTTCTGCGACCTCAGAACCATCAACGAAAGAATGAAGGATACGGACACCATTTCCTGCGAATACCTGAGTTTCGGTAATATATGGGTAAGAGCAAGATTCATCTGTTCCGAAAGAACTGCGGACGGAAAGGTTTCCCACATTCTGTGGCTTCTCGAGAATATCACAAAGGAAAGAAAAGAAAGAGAAAGGCTCATAGACATATCGGACTCTGCTATCGCCGCAAGTGAAGCTAAGTCTGCATTCCTTTCGAATATGTCCCATGAGATCAGAACTCCCATTAACGCGATCCTTGGAATGAACGAGATGATCCAAAGAGAAAGCGATAATCCTGAGATCGTCTCTTATTCCAACAATATAAAGAGTGCCGGAAATTCACTTCTGACCATTATCAATGACATCCTTGACTTCTCCAAGATTGAATCCGGCAAGATGGATATCATACCCGTAGATTACGACCTTGTATCCGTATTAAACGATCTTGTTAATATGATAAAACCCAGGGCCGAAGCAAAAAGCCTTAAACTCATAATGGATATCGATCCCGAGACCCCCACTGCTCTATTCGGTGATGAAGTCAGGATCAAGCAGATAATGATAAACCTTCTGACAAATGCCGTAAAATACACGGAAAAAGGAAGCGTTACACTTAAAGTCACTTTTGACAGGGAAACAAAGACAAGCCAGAATATAATCCTCAGAGTTTCCATTACCGATACGGGAATAGGTATCAAAAAAGAGGAAATAGACAAACTGTTTGAAAAGTTTGTACGTATAGATGAAAAGAGAAACAGAAACATCGAGGGAACAGGTCTCGGAATGAGCATTACAAGCAATCTTCTGACCATGATGGGCGGAAAACTCGATGTAGAGAGCGAATACGGAAAAGGATCAACTTTCTCCTTTGAGCTTAACCAGACAGTCAGAAAATGGACTCTTATCGGTGACTATAATAAGGAATTCAGCAAATTTACCACAAAAGAAAAATATGTTCCCAAGTTCAAAGCTCCCAATGCCCACGTAATCATCATAGATGATAATGCCATAAACATCACGGTATTTAAGGGACTCCTCAAGAAAACCGGAATTAATATCGATTCAGCGGAAAACGGAAAAGCGGGAATCCAGCTCTGTATAGAAAATAAATACGATATCATATTCCTGGACCATATGATGCCCGGCATGGACGGAATCGAAACACTGAACCAGCTTAAGGAAAAATATCCGGATAACAAGAATAACGCCACTCCCGTTGTATGTCTGACAGCAAATGCAATCTCGGGAGCCCGTGAAAAATACGTTGAGGCCGGATTTACGGATTACCTGTCAAAGCCCATGGATCCCCACAGACTGGAGGAACTTATCTTCTCCTATCTTCCGGAAAACTTAAGGGAAACGGTAAACGAATAAGCAGACTTTCTTTATGACACAAAAAACGCCACTAATAGTGGCGTTTTTCTATATCAGATATCAGTTTTATGACGAGAACATCTGAACCCAGTAATATCCGTAAGGTGATCCGGGAGCATATACATATCCCACGCCGAGTTTATGATACTTACTGCTGAGAATATTTGCTCTGTGACCCGAAGAGTTCATCCATCCGGTCATTACAGCTGAAGGAGTGGAATAACCTGCAGCAATGTTCTCTCCGACAGCGCCGGGAATGGAAATTGCAGTAAAGCAGCTTCTTCCGTCGGGTCTTGTATGTGAGAAATTCGTCACTATCTCCCGGGCTCTGACTGCAGCACCGGGAGCAAGGTTAGCCGGATCATAGGAAAGAGGTGAAAGACCGTATTTAGCACGCTCGGCATTTACAAGATTAAGAACCTGAATCTCTACTGAGTTATCATTTACCGTAGTCTGTAAGGGTGCGGGTGCCGGAAGTGGTGCTCCAAAAGCAGCCTCTTCTGCAGCACTTGCAAACCTGCCCTCAGCTTTACCGCAAAGGTCATAATGAAGTTTCAGCATTGCGGGGTCATTTCCGAATACAGCAGCCACATCGGGGTATCTGGCAGCATAATAGGCAGCATCAAAACCCGATGAATTTGAATTATTATCAGAAGCCTTGAATGAAGGATCATAGGGAAGTCTTCCTTCTGTTTTTCCGCAAAGGGAATAATGAAGATAAAGCATGTTCTGATCGTAACCGAAAACAGCCACAACATCAGGGTACTTCTGTGCATAATAGGTCGCATCAAAATACTGACCGTCAGCCATTTTTACAGGTGCGGCTTTAACCGTAAGACCTACGGCAAAAACAGCGATTCCTGATGCTGCAATCGCAGAAAGCCTGAAAAGCATCTTTTTAATGTTCATGAATGTCCCTCCAGTCATTTATATTTTTCAATAATACAACTATTGAAAACAATTATAGCACAGTTTGTAGACAGCAAAGAAAAAACCTCATAAACGCAGTGTTTACAAGGTTTTTCTTAGTGGAGTAGACGGGAGTCGAACCCGTGTCCAAAGAACCATCCCTCTGTCCTTCTACTGTCATAGTCAGTTCTTTTGCCTTCTTCAGGCACGTTCCTTCTCAAATGAGCGCTTCTGACAAGCTCATAAGATCGGTAGCTTCATAATACGTATATGCAGGCAAAGCTTACTGCATACCGTTTCTCACAATGCGACGCCGGAACCCTTAAGTGTGAGTGCAAAAGGCCGACGAGCCCATAAGCGGGCGTCCTGCGTCAGCGATTAGGCTGCGCAAGCGTACTGAGTATTATCAGCGTTTCTTTTAGTTTGCGATTAACGGATCGCACCGGACAGCTTCTCCAGCTTCAAATTCCCTGTCGAAACCATGACTACCCCATATTCAATTATCAAAGGACTCTATATATAATATCGACAATTAATGTCGGATATTAACTATATACCACGCGGCCTAGATTTAAATCATTGACGGATTTTCACCTTATAGTCGCGCTCTGCTTCACGGGCGCGGTCTTTCTTGGCGATGGATTCGCGCTTATCGTAGAGCTTTTTACCCTTGGCCAGGCCGATCTTAACCTTGGCGCGTCCTTTTGAAAAATATACTTCAAGAGGGACTAAAGTGTATCCGTCACGGGATACGGCACCTTCGAGTTTTGCTATCTCTTTCCTGTGGACAAGGAGTTTGCGGACTCTTAAGGGATCGACGTTGAAGATATTTCCCTTGTCATAAGGCGAAATATTCATACCCATGATCCAGAGTTCACCGCGTTCGACTCTTACCCAGGACTCCTTGATGGAACATTTTCCCATCCTGAGGGACTTAACCTCGGTACCAACAAGGACGATACCGCATTCGATCTGTTCCTCTATAAAGAAGTCATGAAACGCTTTTTTATTGTTAGCAATGAGCTTTGAATGCTCTTTTTCAGCAGCCATAAGTGTAAAAAAAAGGGCGTCCCTTTCGGACGCCCGTAATCCGTAATATCAATAAATGTTAAGGTTAAGCACGATAGCCAGTAAGATGAAAATTACTGCGAGAACTCTGGTGACTTTCACAAGTCCGCTTTCCATGCTCTTTCCTCTATTCTTACCGTAAATGCTCTCGGCGGCACCTGCGATGGCACCGAGCCCCTGGGATTTACCCTCCTGGAGAAGAACCACTACCGTAAGAACCAGGCAAACCAATATGAATAAAACAGTTAAAACAATACGTAGTGCACTCATAAAAACCTCGTAAAACTAAAATATATCCAACAAACTATACTAAAATAACACAATTTCCATATCTTTGCAAGCAAAAGATCAATTCTCGCTCAGATAGTCGGTAACTACCTTTTGTACCTCGGTTGCTATCTGTTCAGGTGTCATCCACCTGTTCATACAATCCCTGACCGTTTCCGAAACCAGATTAGTCAGTTCATAATCCGAAAAATACATCCGGTCACAGGTGGTAAGGATCTCATACAGTTTCTCAAAATCCTCCTTTGTCACTCTGTCATCTGCATGCATTCCCAGCATGCATCTGTCATAAAGGGATGATTTAAGAACAGGATACAGACCCATATCATCTTTTGTCTGATAATTCTCGGATAAAAGCATTTTTGCAAAGGACCAGGCAGCATCAAGGTCCTCCGAATCGTTATTCAAGACAGCGACCTTCTCAAGAATGATGGTGGTTCCTTTTCTGTCCGCGGAAGGGAATCCGGTAATGGTCATGGGAGCATCAAAGGTGTAAAAACCGTTGGTGAACAGATATTCCGCATCTACGCCGTATATCTCATGGATCCTGTAAAGTCCGTCACGACCAAATGCCATAGGATCTTCAGAATACTTATTATATCTTGCAGACTCATAGTCGGTGTATTCGGGCAGAGTTTTCGCAAATCCCACAAGTTTCATAAAGGAAGGATCGTTAAAATCACATATCTTAAGATCCGGGTCTACCCATGAATATCCGCTTGCACACATGAGCTGATAAAGGAATGTCTCACGGTTCATATAAGGATCGAACATTGTGGAATTCTTATCCAGACCTTCGTTATACTCTATAAATTCATCAACTGTCCAGTTGTCATATTCACCCACATATTCTGATGACCCGTAATATGTATAGATCTCAAATCCGGGAATGACATAATAGAGTCTTCCGCCCAACTTTGCAGCCTGGAATACATTGGTACAGTAATCATCCATCTTCAGATCCGGATCTTTATCAATAAGCTCTCCCACATCCGCAAAATGCCCTTCTTTTGCCAGGAATCTGAAATCAAGACCGCAGGTATCGTCAAGAAAAAGGATATCGGGCATCTCTCCGCTTACAATCTTCTTTTTCAGACCCTCATATACATCCCCATCCGGTGATAAGGAGGCATAAGAGTTAATATCAACGGCCACAATACGATATCCATTATCAGAAAGATTAAATTCATTTATCTGCTCAATGATATCTCCGACAAAAGAGTTGACTCCCAGAGTAATTACCTTGTTAACAGGCAGGCTGTCAGGTTCCCGGTAATCGTATTTGAAGATCTTAAGGATCTCATCCTCGAAGCATATTCCGTAAAAACTGTCGGTTCCGTCGATTGAAACAACATCAAAAACATAACTTCCAAGGATATCGGAATTAACGAAATCCATAAAGATACCGTTTTTCCCCGAGGATGACCATTTTTTCAGACTGAGATTATTGGAAAAGATGAGCTCACCTTTATCGGAAATGCCCTCAATATTAGGGGTATCGATCCCATCTATTTCAATCTCGACCTGATCATTCACCTCAAGGGTCTTAGGATCAAGTTCTCCAATGAAATACTTGGATTCTTCGTTGTTTTCATAATCGTTGTAAACAACGAAAGTCTTACCGTCATATGAAAACATATCTACAAAACCGTAATACCAGTTCCTTACATCGTAGGCACTTACAGGTTCGCCTTTTTTCCTCTTCTCATCAAAGACGATTCCGTAGTTGTCACAATAAGGATCGGCACCGTCACTTGCCATATCGCTGTAAAGAATGATCAGATTATTATCATCATCTATGAAAAACTTGTTGATATAACCGTCAGATCCGACTACAAGAGGGATCAGATCTATGCTGACACAGGATCCGTCCTTATCCCAGACGATCTCAAAAGGAACAAACTGCTCCTGACCGCTTGAATATCCCAGAAGAACCGTAAGAAAAGCTTCAATCTTTCCGTCTTTGGTAACGGTAAATCCGCTGTAAAGAGGAGAATTGATGGCTTCGAAATTGAACTTATGCTTAAAAAGGATATCGGAAATGTTCTTAAAGTCAGGGTCTACGGGACTGTCGAGCTCAGTCTGCTGAAGAACGTTGCCTTCTTTATCAAGCTCCAGATATAGGTAAATAGGGTCATATCCCTTATAATCCTGGACAATATAATAGGCACCATTATCCGTATAACCGCATTTCATAAAGGAACAGTCGGTAAGATCAATGCCTTTTAAGTCAATTTCCGTAGCTTTGTAGACATTCTGTCTTGCAAGCTCTGACTTTGCATCAACCACTTCTTCATCAACGGTCCCGCCCTCTTCCTGATATTCTTTTTCGTCTTTTGAATCATCAATAACGGATGAAGCGTCATTTCCGCATGCCGCAATAGTTAAGATCATAGAAAATATAAGAAATAAAGATACAAACTTTTTCATAATTATCCCCTCACAGGAAAAAAATAAATATTTAAGATGACCGGATTTACAGACTCAGACATATATATCAGAAATATTATGCCTTACTATACGGTATATTTCAGAAGCCTTTTCATTACGGTAAAGCTTCTCTATCTCGTCATGGATATCGGCAAGTCCGCTCTTACCGCCGCTTGCTTTAACTATCTCAGAAATCTTTATAAGTCTTTCTGCAGGCTCATCGGGAAGAAGTTCCTTTAATTTGGCTAAGCATGGATCTGAAATATCCAAAGCAGGGGCCGGAGCCGCAGGTTTAGGAGCCTGAGTAGCCGGCTTGGGTGTCGGTTTTGCCGGTCTGGGTACCGTCTTCTTCTTGGCACCGAATAGGGGTTTCTTGGGAGCCCTTGCAGGCTTTCCGGAAACCTGAGCCGCGGTTTTCCTTGTAACATCAACGTCCCTGCCTTCCCAGAATTTGAGTACGGCATCATATCCGCTGTCATCGGAAATGATACAATAATCAGCATTTTCATTACTTTTGATAAGATATCCAAGGTATGAAACAAGCTGGAAATCAAGGCCGTTTTTGCCTGTGTGACACTGAATAAGCTCAACGTTCTTGCCGGATGATATGACACCGTTAAGGTCCTCATACGAGACATTTCCTGAGTTCATCGTATAGAAGACATATATCTTGTCATTTTCAGTCATACGGTCAAGAAGAAGGGTCCATACAGTACGGACATTTTCCGTATCGATAAGATATACGGTATTGTCAACAAGCGGTTCGGGAGTTTCCGTTTTTCTTGAAAATAAAGCCATTTTGCACCTCCTTTCTGTAGATTTTTAAATACTATATTGAAGATTTTAACTGTTTAAATAAGCTTTTACTTCTTTTTCAATATTATCCTTAGCCTCATCAACTGTGATCTTACCGTCAAAATAGTCATGAGCATTATTAAGGACAATCTCTTCTATCTCAGGATTACAGAAATAATATTTATTGCAGGACCTTATCATTTCAGTCATTTGATCCTTCTCTTCCTGACTGATCTCAGGAACAGAAATAGGACCGTTCATGATTATGATATAGTCATTAGCGGTAGTGGCATCATATGAACTGTTTTCTATCCATGCATTAAATGAACTGTCAGTTACAGGAATGCTGTCAATAAGAGAAGCCTGATACTCCTCTGTAAGAAAAGTTCTTACAAATTCCCAACAGCCCTGAGATGCAGCTCTGTCGGAACAGATCATAAAAGCTCCTGAAGGGTGAATTACCCTGCCGGGACCATTGGATGTAGGAAATCCTGTATTAACCGGTGCATCATTTAACATACTGTATGCATAAGTATAATTTTTAACTATATTCGTAAAGTGTGTATAAAAAAGCTGAATATTAACATGTATCTGACCTGTAACAGAAAGTTCACTGAACTCTTCACGGGTTTCTGGCAGTTCGGAAGCAAGTTCAAGATAAGATTTAAGATCATTTCCGAAAGAAACGCTTCCGTTTGATGCATCTATCCACTTATCTCCGTTAAAAGCAAGTGCTTTTCTCATAATATCATCGTATGTGTAAGAATCCATCACAACAAGACCGGTTTCGCTTGAGGATTTATAATTAACATAATCATCCAGAGTCTTTATCCCTGCTATGCTTTCATTAGATGAAGCAGAAATATAGGTGTCATATGAAAAAGATGGAATTATGGCAAACACTTCATCATCTCCGGAAAGATCATATATATTTGCCAGATATTTGTTGTCTTTTATTGCTATATCTTTTTTAATGGCATCATTCAAACTGATAATGTTGCCTTTTGAAGATAGCCTGCTGACAAAAACTTCATCCAGTCCGGAATTTTCATAGATTATATCGGGAATATCACCCGAAAGCACATCTTCTTCCAACTTTGAAAGAGCTATACCATTCAATTCATCAAAATCAGGATATTCTATAGTGTAATCCCTGCACAGATCACTGTAATTTCTTACACCTATCCTGTATTTATCAGAAGTTTCATTAAATTTCAAAATCTGATCTTTAACTTCATCGCTAAGGGAAGAAACATAAAGACTTATAGGAGTAACAGAAACGGATTTTTCTTCTCCCCTTTTATATACAGTAAAGGAAATGGAGTTATCATCGTTGTGACTAATAGCCGAAAAACAGGTTTCGCTTCCGTAAACAACATAAGAAATATCGTCACTAATTGAAGAATTGATGAAATCACAGTAAGTATCCGAATATGATCCGTCAAATGATGATCTGACAATACCTGTATCAGTAATGGTAAGAATATTTCCGGCATTATCCCCGGAATCATATGAAGTCATTGAAAGACTAGATTTCTGATCATCAGAAAGAACATTTTTTTCAACGGAATTAACAGAACCATCCATATTCCATATGATCTTATAGTCATATACAAGATATTCCATAAAGGAATCCTTATTTTCTCTGATTCCGTTTATGGTACAGTATCCTTCGATCAAACCTTTCTCATTGAAAAAAGGATCATAATAAAAAAGCGATAACCCTTCAGCACCGGCAAGATCCAGAAGATCTGAATAAGAATCAGAGCTTATCTTCTGACCATCAAAGGAAAAAGGCAGATTTAATGAAATATCAGAATAGTTCAAACAGTCCTGATCAAAGGAAACAAGTCTTATCTCAGAGGTGTAATTATTTTTTAAAAGATAATCAAAATAATCTGACCTGTAAACTGCATCCGCACAAAAATAGTCAAAATATCCTTCATGCTCAACCGGAGATGCCGTAAACATTCCATTACAGATTATTCCGTTGTTGGAAGATACAGTGCCTTCTTCCAAAGCATAATTCTTACCACAGGATGATAAGATCAGACAGAAAAGAGATAATATAACCAAAACTTTCTTTTTCATAATTCTCCTCAAAAAATAAAGCCGGAGCAAACTTCACTCCGGCTTTATATACCGCTTTAAATATTAATAATTAATCTTATAATATACAGTTCCAAGAGGTTCACGAGTTGCATTATATGTACCCATTTGCATAACCGAACCATTAGGATTACTTGCGCTGGGCATTGAACCATTATTTGTTATATTTGATCTCTGGCCGTTTACACGCTTGGTAGAAAATTCCACCTTATAAAGACCGGTCTCACTTGTCTGATAAGATTGACAATCACTCTTAGCAACGGTTATGAATGCATCAGGATAAATATTCTGGTTAAATTCACCCATATACTTCGTAGTAGTAGTACCGAATTTTACCTGCTTATGATTTTCGTAATGAGGCCATCCTTCCTGATTAACATATACACTCTTAACTTCACCAATACCTACATCAGCAGTACCCTGAATGGTAGGATTTTTGACATTAGTTGAAGTCCAGTTTGCATTATCATTAACATCTCCGGAGCCTTTATATTTATAAACAACATAGCTGGTTCCTTCGATCTTATAAGGCTGACTGGTCAGGGCATTAAGCGAATCATAATCAACATAAAATATCTTATCTTCAGGATTAGTACTTCTCATATTAATATTAATAGGATTACTTGCAGAACCGACTGATGTTGCAGAACTCTTTTCAAAAGCACCAGTGCTCTTATCATATACATACTGATCGCAGGCATTCAAGGTACCTGTATTCTGGAAATGACAATCAGTAACATAAGTATTGGTGACTGTGTCATAAAGATCATAGAAAACTTCTATGGTATACGCTTTATCACAGTCGAATACTGATGTAAGTCCTGTAGTGCCACCATTTGTCCCCCATACACCATATTGATTATGACCAACAGTTGCCTGAGTAATAGTCAAAACACTTCTATTAGACCAGGGAGCAGAACCATCAGTGGGGATATATCTGAATGAAACAATCTGCTTATACCTGGTATCTCCACCATTATTAGCAATATAAGTATTAACTTTTGCAAGTGCCTGAGCATCAAGCTCACCAAGACGGAATGCCTGAGAACCTCTCTGGAATCCTGCACCTACATTAACAATGGTTCCACCGCTGGTACCTTTTTGAATCTTGAAATAATCCCAATATGCGGCATTAGCTGCGGGAGCACCTGTATATGTGAAATCTGAATGTGAAATATCAGTAACCTTATTCAAAGGTGAACACCCGGTATTGTAATTAAGAGCACCGGGTGTAAGCTTACCGGAATGAGGAACAACTGCAATTACATAAAGATCCCTATTAATATCAGCAGTAAGAGAAACCTGAACGCTGAGAGCATCTCCGCTTGTAACCTCAGTAGCGTTTACGCATGAAGAAGCATCACTTCCATCCGCAAATCTGTAATAATACTGAACCACAGAAGGATCTTTATATCCGAATGTGCCTGAATCATATGCAGCACCGGCAGAAATCCTGTCTTTATGCTGAATTCCAAGATCAAGAGTAACAGCATTATAAGAACTTCCGTTTTTACCCTGGTTACCAGCAGCAAGAGAAGCATAATCAGTCACACTGAATTCACACTTGGTAGCTCTTCTGATGAGAACAGTAACATCTTTGGAATCAGTTAAAGTAGTACCATCATCAAGAGTCTTTGTAGCTGTAAAAGTAAATGTCTTATCATTCAATGCATTATCATCAGACAACGCTTTAACAGTCCACTTATTTGTGGTGCCCTGTCTGGTAAGAATAAGGTTTGAATCCATAGGTCCCGTAGAAGAAACAGTGAGAGTATTATTTGCGGGATTAGGATCGGGATTATATATAGTAGCTTCAAACTCAAATGCTGCACTGTGAGTATCATTCTGGCCGGGCTCGAGAACTACATAATATTGTCCGGCAACGGGAGGAATATTAAATCCGATAATAGGATTACGTGCAAAAGCACCACCACCTGTAGATATGAAATCGTGGTTTCTTGATGTAGAGTCTGTAACAGCATGATAGGTTCTGTTATTAACATTAAAATCCATTGAGATCTTAACGTTTCTGTCAACATCAAAAGTGGAAGTAAATACAACACCTGTTACATAATCACAAAGGACCTTAGGATCGGGATCAGCAGGATCTAAAGGACTTCCGTTTCTTGTTACGGTATACATAACCTTATCACCGGATCTGAAGATGTTAATAACATCAGTATCAGCACCCTCGGGATGAGTAATGGTAAGATTATCAGTAGAAGTCTGAGTTACCTCAGTAGCATCGATAAGCCAGTCACAGATAAGATTAGCTGAAACCTGAGCCTCTTCCTGAACATTTACTTCAGCAGATCCTCTGGTATAACTTCTTGAGCTTACATACATAGCTCCACCGATAGCAGTTCCGACAACAGCCAGAATAGCCATGGAAATAAGAAGTTCAACCAACGTCAAGCCGGCCGACCCTAACAAACCTTTCTTTCTTAATAGTTTCATCATGATCCTCTCCTTTTCACAATGAATTCAAAACAATGCAACATGATAAAATCAAAATATAAATAATTATGTAAATCCATAATTATTTTAACAAAAGAAATACATAAAAATCAATAATATTTATATAAAATAAACAAATATTTCGATTAAGATGTCTTCAATTCCGATGTAACCCTTCCGGTAAATGTATCGATATTAACATCATATACTCTTCTTCCGTTTGTTACAGACAGAAGGGAAACAGGAGCTGCATCAGTAACACTTCCGTTACTTCTGGAAAAATTAATTTCAATAGGAGCAGGCCCAACAACTGCGGGAGAACCGCCCTGAATAACATTTATGGTAATACCGGGTCTTCCGATCGCAACCTGATCACCATATGCAGAACCGTTAACATACATCTGCAAATATACATAATCATTAGTATTCTGCCAAATCCTAACAGATGCACCCTGTTTTCCAAGTGCAAGATTTCTGGTCTGTTCAATAGATGAAGCAAGCTTAAGCGCACATGAATTAACATGTTTATCAGTAGCAACTCTTGTTGATAAAACAACAGTCGCACCAATGATAGTCATGATAGCAACTACAATTATGATTTCAACAAGAGAAACACCTTTATTATTCTTACTCAAAGAATCCTTATTCATAACACACCTTTAACTCTTCTGCCAATTTATATAATAGAGTAACTGATATACTTCCCAGCTTGTATCCGATTCGGGAGTTGTATAGGTTGATGTACCCATACCGCCATCCCAGTCAATGGGAGGGAACTGCATAGCTATATCAGTTGTAACCTGTGATCTGTAACCATTCTGACAAACAACAACACCTACATTCTTAAAAATAAGACGACATTCATCTGCACTCTTAAGATCTCCTGATATTGAATCATAAATAGATAATTCAGTTAATGTCTCATAAATATCAGACGCAGATCCTGCTGCAGGATTAACATCGGGAAGAACAATATAAATCTCCGGAACATCAGAAAAATTATCAGGAAAATTACCCAAAGCAGTAAGAGCTAAAATATCACCTTCACCTACAAAGATATGATCAAGCGGAATACCATTGTTAAAATCAGTTTCTGAACTGTAGGTAAGATTATGGATAATATTTTTTACAAGAGTAGCATCAACAAGCGAAGAACCATCAGTACCAATAGTCGCACCACCATACTGTTTGATCATAAGATCTTCCAGTTCATCATAAAACTCAGTATAAAAATCCACTCTTCTGTCATCTACGCTAGAAAAAGTAACATAGCGGGAATTAGTCGACATGTATGCTTTATTCAACGCATAAGACAAAGGCACGATAAGATCAGACTGCATTGTCTCAAGCGGAGTTTCGGCATTATAAAACGAAATCCTTGTGTTAAGATCACTCTTCTTCATCCTGTAATTTATTCCGGACATATAAAGTATTACTGTCGCAAGTATACTTACAAAAAGAAGAATGATGATAACAACGACCATTGCCGATCCGGCATTATTCTTTTTTAAAGATCTGTTATCAGAAAATTTCATAATCATCACCAGTTAAGAACTTCGGAATTCATAATTTCAATAACATTGCTATCAGGATTCGAAGGATCCATGGAACCATGAGGATAAACTCTTACTTCCATAACACCTCTTGACTCGAACATCTGAGGAGTTTCCGAAGGATCGGGGTTTGCGGGATCAGATGCAGCCGAAGGTGTATGATGCAGATAAGGAAGCACCGCTTTATCAGACAAAGCAAGGGATTTAAAATCATTAGAATCCCTAAGACCATCAATATAATTCGAATAAACCGCAGTATTATGAGCAAGTGTCATATTGAAACAATGTGCACCAAGTGTAACATTGGAAGCCGGGTGATTGGCATAGCTTCCGGATTCACCGCCAAGATACCTTCCGTCCTCAGAATCCCAAAGGAAATTATCATAGATGAAAGTATCCACAGCAGCACTACTGACAGTAATTTCGGGATCATAATTATCTTCACCATCTGAATGATTCACAACAGTAGAATCATACTGCTTGAAAAGATAAAAACTGAGTCCTTTTTCAGCCTCACCATGTCCATCCAAAGCCATAGTAGAAAGGTTATTGGAAAGTTCAAAGTGGTCATTATAACTGGGCATATCACCGGAAACACTCAAAGCATCAGAATGGAATCCGGGGTAGTAATAGAAAAACACACTTGATACAGGAGCGCCGGTAAATAAATCATAACCATCATCAGGAGTGGTATCAAAATCAGCAATATAAATAG
>ONTX01000115.1 GCA_900320825.1 uncultured Lachnospiraceae bacterium
TCTCACAGCCTGCATCAACATCAAAATCACCGAGCACCCTCAACACTCCATTTTTGCCGATATACAGTTTGGATTCATCCCGACTTCTTGGAAATGTATCTTTCTTTCCTAGCACGAACAGCCCTTCAAACTCGAGAATTGCGGACTTATCTATATTCAACCGACAGTTAGTCCCGCATAGTATTCCCTTACCTTTGCAAAGATTACCGATTCCACTCAATCTGATTGTTTGAAACAATGGGACTGGTCTTAAGCCCGTAATCTTGATAACCTTTTTGAATATACGTGCTTTTTTCCTTAACTTACCCATTATACCGGAACAGTTGATTCCATATTTTTCTGAGACCTCATCAAATCTCATCCTGTCTAGGTCTTCAAAGAACTCATCTCTTTTATCAGAAAGTACGCTCATAGAAGATACCAATGAAGGGTTGCCTTCAACAGCCCATTCCATCGGAGTACTTTCATATGAAATACGTTTCTTTACCTTTTCGAAGAAGTCGCGGCCCTTATTTGAGTTAACAAAAACAACGGATGTTCCCATATCCTCCGTATGTTCTGAAGTATGCTTCTCCAGGCCCCAATAATCTCCGATCGAAATATCTGCAACCCTCGGGAACCCCTTAAACTCACACTCATAGCAAGAAGGCCTGCAATAAAGATGCGAATTGATAAAGCCCTTTGTAAAATAACTTGTTTCATAAGTATCAAAAGTTTCGGTTCCATTCTCAAAGACAAATTTCTGAGTGAGATTCTTCCAACCATATTCTTTTGACTTATTTTCGGTCCATACTATCCGAGAGCCATTGATCTGTTCAATATAATCAAGATACTTACGCCAGACTTTAGGAGAATTGACACCCGCACAGATCAGATCGACCAGAATCAGATTCTCATAGTCTTTACCAAGATAGTTGATAAGCGCTGCTATTTGACAGGGAAGCGCACACACCAACACTTTATTATCGGCCTCTAATATCGACTGAACCTTTTTGTAGAAACCTTCAGAATTGCTTTGAAGATCCTTTGATCTTCTAAGTCTCTTAAGATCTTCTCGATCATTGGAAATAAACTGGGAGACGCTGAAATCTTCTTCATGCACAGCTCCTCCAACGAATCCATTTTCATTGTAAATGATCTCAGCCATTGCCGAGAATAGGCCGCCCGAAGTGCTGGAGAATAAAACCTGTGTACTTTTGTGGGCAGCGGCATAACAATCCGGTGTCTCGTAATTCATTGTTCTCGACGGACATACCGTGATTACAGGACATACCTTTTCACAAATCCCGCAATCTGTACACTTATTCTTATCAACAACAGGATACAGAAAGCCTTCTTTATCTCCAGTATAGGTTATGGCGTTAGTGGGACATGAATCACCGCAGGCATTGCATCCCGTACACCCAGATTTATTACTGATGCGGATCATTCTGAACACCTCTCGGTACATGAATGTATTTACCGCTTATGCAGTAACGGCAAGCTGAGATATAGTGCCTTCTTTTTACAAGTTCCATAATGGCTTGTCTCAATTCATCATTACTTCCGTATTTTTGATCATAAAGATCCACATATCCATCTTTATCATCGGGGATCATCCTAAGACGCATGCCGTGTGTCTGCCTTGGACAGATGTATAATCCCCCTCTGTAAAGTGTATTGCAATTCTTCCTGTTATAGCAATACTTATACTGTCTTTTTATGAATTCTTCTGACTCCTGATATTCTACAGGGCGACCGAAATCAAGCCAATAATAGTCTTCATCCAATATACTGTACTTGATATTGTTTTCATTACAGACTGCGATTAATTCATCCTGCCTTGAAGAAAGCTTTCCGTAATTACTTAATGTCACCAGCGTCTTAGCATTTTCCTTCATCGCATTAATGCAATCAGTACCGGGAACAATCGTACCGTTGGTAATAATATTAATAATACCTACCCGATCTTCCAAATCTCCGTGAAGGAAACGAAGCACATTAGTAAGCACTTTCTGATTAACAAAAGGTTCACCGCCGAGTATCTTAAGCTCACCGACACGAACACACGCAAGAAGTTTACGAAGATCATTTATTACTTCATCAGAATTAATCTGCTCAGGATGTTTGTAATACTGCATCAAATTAGAGCAGTCACGACACTTAAGAGAACAGCACTCGGTTATGACAAGATCAAGATGAAGCACCTCATCTTTTGATCTCATACGTTTTCCATATTCGAAATCAAAAAAGGGGCGCCTGTAGAGAATATCCCCGATATGTGAATACCTGATAAATAACAGTTTTTTGAGAATGACCTTTATACCCATAGTTTTAATTATCTGTTTTTTTTCCGTAATTGTCCAAAGCAATCTTTATGACTTCATCCGGTGTCATCATCGAATATAATCCTTCCTTATTCGTCCGGTCTACCTGACGGTTAAGCACATCAAAATCTTTATCATTGACATATCTCGGCTCAATTCCAAAAACCTCAAAAACAGAATCCATTCTCGTATTCATTCCTGAATATTTGCCAAATCTTCTGATTACACCAAATCGCTTTCCGAATATCAGACAGAACAAAGAGCAGTGATAAGAATTAGTCAATACACATTCAGCACCATCAATTAATTCAAGCCACTGCCCTACATCGGGGAATGATCTTTTATAATCATCACGCCAGTCATCTGTAACATATACGACATCAAGACCATGTACCTCTGCCCAGTCAAAGACAGACTTCCGATTATAAGGTCCGTCATTATTCATATAATAAAAGAATAGATATTTCCGTTCACTTCCATTGTTCTTTGCTTCTGTGAACAGCTTTCGATAAGTTCCGGCATCGTGAAGCAAAACAGGATCAAGAGCAAGAGTTGCATCTTTTCTTCCCAGTTCACGACAGATATCAATGCCATTCTTCTCTCTGACAGAAACAGCATTAAACGCAGAAAGCAGTGGTATTATCAATGACTTCTCTTCTTCCGGCAGTTCACTTCTGCCCCAACTGGCCGCATAAGACACTCTCAGCACATCTTTTCTGCCGAAATCAAGGAAGAATACCCGAAGACGATTTCTCATCTCGGCCAGACCGCCCTCAAATGTGTTCCACACCTGATCAGATCCGGTAATATACATATCCGCCTCAGGAGGATCATTTTGAAGATCACCTAAAGACGTATATAGTCGGCTCATTGACAGGTATCGTTCTCTGAATTCTTGAAATCGCCGTGGATGAATCTTACCGTCCCTAACGAGCCTTTTGCCATATATAACAGACTTAAGATATGAAGTAGTCTGTGAAGGATCAAGCAACTTCATTATTTTCTTATAAGGAGTTCTGCTGATTCTATCATTATCATAATCATATCGGATGAGAAAAGCATCATGTCCGATTTTCTTCAGATACTCCTGCAGAGCATAATTTTGAAGTTGTTCACCATAATTACAGCTGCTCTTCCAATATGTAACAATACCTATCTTCATAACGATAATTCCTGATGTGTTTACAGTATCTTCTCTCCAGTCCATTTTATCAGAAGTTCTTTGGTGCTTTTATCAATCCCGAATAGCCAGACAAAAATTATGACGGAAAATAATGAAACAACTAGAACCGAAGCAAAGCCCCCAATAGTATTTACATCTGTTTTCATCGCAATCAACATCGGGATCAACGACGAGATGATTCCGACCAATATACAGCGGCATTCCAATCTTATGATCTCACGATAACTGTATCCCACTACACAATGCACAAGTACGGGCTTTATAACAAAAGCCAAAATGGCATAAGATACTGCACTTACCCAGGCAAGCGTAACTGGCGGATATCCCATCTTAAAAAGCACAAATATGACAGGCAGCTGTAAAGAGTCAAAAAGAGGACTGATGATCGCGTTTTCTTTTATCCTACCTTTAGCATATATTGGTACATATAAAGAAGAATCAAACGTTTGAAACATACCCTGAACCAACGCTAACTTTACAAAAGGAATTAGACCGTCAGGAATCTCACCGAGCCATATCTTCAATGCAGGTTCAACTAGAAGAAATAAAGGAAGAGCCATAGCAAGCATAAGATAAAATGTGTAACGAGTTGAAGATAAAGCAAGCCTCTTGGAGTCTTCATAGTCACCAGATGCATACTTTTTTACAATTTGGGGATTAACTGCCGTTCTATAGTTTCCTATAAAATTAATAATGGCATCGTTCACACGCAAAGCCAGCGATCTCACAGTTACCACTGCAGGGGAAAAGAACATATTTGTCACTATCGTAACGCCCTGATTAGCAAGAGATGATGCAGAACTAGATAACAGATGCCACCCTGAAAACGAGGCAACTTCTTTAAACATATTTTTATCAAATATAAATCTGGATCTTGTTTCAGGAAAGACTTTACGGCAGTAAACCCTGTATATGATCATCACTGAGATTGTCGCAAGACACATTAATCCTGAATAAACTTCTAATTTATCATAATTAAACACCTGCAAAACAAATACCAATCCAACTTTTATTACCGCTTCATAAATGCTGATCCATGCATACACATTCATTCGTTCATGGGCAATTATCGCTGCATTATATGGTACCTGGGTTATTTGAAAAAAAGTACCTATCATCGATAAATGAAATGCTATCGTTGCTGCCCGAAGGCGGTCAGGAGGAATGACCAATTTGTTGTATATCACCCAAAGTCCAGCGACTTCTCCGACTATAACGATGACTAATCCAAGCACAACATGTGCCGTTTTAACGGTTGAAAACAAAGTATTGAGTCTCGGGTTTTCTTTTCCCATCTCAAATGTCAAGAATCGCGAAGTACCACTACCCAATGAATTACTCAAAAAGGCAAGAAAAGTAACAACTCCGCCGACAGTCTGATAAATCCCGTAATCATCGACTCCGAGCACACGAAGAGTAACTCTTGAAGCATAAAGAGTTACTGCAATAATAATCATCATCCTCAGATACAAGGAAAGAGTATTTTTTGCTATCCTTTTATTGTTGTTATAAGACTCAGTAAACAGACTCATATCCTTTTTTCACATCGGAAAATCCGGTTAACATCATACTGACAGGGACCGGTAACAGGACGAATAATATTGGGAAAATCATCACCGTTTATTATGCTCACATTAAACCCTGCATCTGCAATAAGATGATCTGCCCCATTCCCGAACAATCTAACGTGATCGCTCTGACCGTATTCACGAAGCCGCTCTTCCGGAGAAGTCACATCAGGATCCTCAATAACCATATCGACCTTAGTATTTACAGGGAAAGAGCACAGGAGTATACCTTCAGGACTAAGGATCCTTCTCACTTCTTTAAGTGCGGTCATATAATCATCAACATGTTCAAGAACATGATTACATATAACAACATCATACGACTCGTCAGAAAGACCTGTATCCTGAATGTCAAGATTAAGATCAACATCCCATGCGAAAAGATCTGCCGTAGTAAACCTGATCTTATTTGTTTTGAACCAGGTGACCATTCCCCTCTCAGGAGCAAAATATAAAATTCTCTTACCATTCAGCACTTCTTTATGTGATTCACACCATGAAGCGATAATACGGTGTCTTGGAAGAGAAGCACATCCGGGACATTGTACATCCTGATCTGTATTCTTAAACAAAGACACATCGTAAAAATCCGGCATACCTAGATAATCAACACTCTCGACGAAATTTTGAATCCTTATCCCACAGCAGGGACAATAATAAGGAAGATTACCTGACGCAAAGATCATTATAATCCTTTGTCTTAACCGGAAAAGCATGTAATAACAGGAAACCATCGTCTTCCAGACACGGCGCGGACATCTGCTCTTCAGTTTTCTCTTAGTGCTTGCCTTCATAATCTGATATTAACCTCAATGAACAAACAA
>ONTX01000259.1 GCA_900320825.1 uncultured Lachnospiraceae bacterium
CAGGCCCATCCGGGTAAGAGGCCATGTTCTTGTATGGCATCAGCAGACGCCCGAATGGTTCTTCCATGTCGATTATGATAAGGATAAAGACTACGTCTCGACTGATGAGATGAACCGTCGGATGGAATGGTACATCAAGTCGATGCTTGAATACTATACCGGGAATGACAGTAAATACAAGGGCCTCTTCTACGGGTGGGATGTGGTAAACGAAGCGGTAAGTGACCGCAGCGGAACCTACAGAAACCATACTGAAGGATCTTCCTGGTGGAAGGTCTATAACAGCAGTGAATATATACTGAATGCTTTTATATACGCCAATAAATACGCTCCGGATGATCTGGACCTTTATTACAATGACTATAATGAATGTGATAAGAAGAAAAAGGAAGGTATACTGACCCTTATAAATGATGTTAAATCAACGGAGGGAGCAAGGCTTGACGGCTTTGGAATGCAGGCTCATTACACTGTCAATGCTCCTGCAGCAGAGGCGATAGACCTTGCCGCACGTGAATACGCACAGGCAGCCGGTAAAGTAATGTTAACGGAGCTTGATGTCAAGGCAAGCATGTTCTACAGGGGAACCGATGAAGACCGGCCTAAGGAATACGACAGACAGGCCGGCTATTATAAGAGCATTTATGATGTACTTAAAAAACTGCATAAAGATGGGATAGATCTTGCAGGTCTGTCATTCTGGGGAGTCACAGACACAAGGTCCTGGCTCGGAAGTTCCCACTGCCCTCTCCTGTTTGACGGGCAGTACAAGGCAAAACCCGCATTTTATGTATTCTTTCCTTCATCCTGAATAATAACATCCGTCCTGTCCACAACGGATTTACCGAGCCATTTCTTCCTGTACCAGTAAGACATGACTATCAGGCCGCGGATACACTCATCCGTAGCGGTCCCCGCATATATCCCGGCAACACCCGCGCCCAATACCACACCTGCCATATATCCGGTCGTAAGCCCCAGTCCCCAGTTACACAGTATACCCATGATAAGGGGGAAAATGTATGCTCCGGCAGCCTTAAGTGAACTGACGAAGGTCATGTTAAGGCACCGTCCTGTCTCAACAAATATATCCGCTATCATGATCATCTGGCCGAGGGCTATGATATGCTGGTTTCCGGTAAATAATCTGAGGGTATGGCGGCACAGGATCGCATTGATCACAGCAAGTGCTATCGTTATGGGCATAGATGTACGAAGGGTTTTAAACACCCTTCTGTATGCTTCTTCCGATTTACCGGCCCCTACGAGATGTCCCGTTATTATCTGTGTTGACATTGCACAGGCATTCGAGAAGATCATTGCAAAGGATATAAGGGAATTGCAATAAGCCCTTGCATTCACCGCATCATTTCCCATTGCATTTACAAATGAAAGAAGGGTCGTCTGGTAAAGATTGTATGTAAGATTCTCACCGGCTGTGGGAAGGCCGATCTTTATCATCTTGGCCAGCAGCTTGGCAGGGAAAGGATTAAGATAACGTAATGCGATCTTTCCGATCTTTGTTATATAGAAGAAAGCAATAAGTGCCATAACAGCCAGCAGTCTTGCCGTAACGGTAGCTATGGCTACTCCTGCAACCCCCATTTTCAGGAAGGAGAGCGGACCGTAGAGGAAAAGGTAGTTACCACCTATATTGACTATGTTTATCGCAAATGTAACCCACATACCTATCCTGGTATACCCGTTGCATCTTAGGATCTGCAGCATAACATTGAACACGGCCGTCAGAAAACCGCCGCCGCCTACTATGTATATATATATCATTGAATAGGGACGCATTTGCGGTGATACATGAAGAAAGTCCATGATAAACGGATTAGCCGCACAGAATACCCCGCTGAGTATAATACCGATGACAAGGTTCACAATGATCGCAAGTGTATAGATCATGTTCATCTTCTCATACAGCTTGGCACCCAGATACTGGGCAACAACCACGCTTGTTGCTGTCGCTATGACATTAAAGAGAATGTTCATCATGAACATTATCGTATTTGCATTTCCGACCGCACCGACTGCATACTCATCATAATGGCTCAGCATGAGAGTATCCACATTATTGAGCATTGTATTTAAAAACAGCTCAAGAAACATCGGACCTGCCAGCATGAGCAGCGGTGTGTTTTCATCTATAACGATTGATCTTTTCTTATTCATAGCTCATTCCGGGTTCCAACAAATAACCTTTTTTCATAATATCATATAGGAAATAATAATCATATTTTTGTATCATATCAGTCTGACCCTATTTTAACTCAGATTTATTCTTAATTTAACAAAAAATCCTGTTAACATGATACAATAGACTGAGGTAGTAGTTTTCGGAGGGCTTATACAATGGAAAAAATGCTGCGGAATAATCAGGTTAAGAGGCGTGTTCTTGTAGTTGATGATGAGATGATAAACCGGGAGATACTCGGGAATATGCTCCATGCCGATTATGATGTTGTTTATGCCGGGAACGGTCAACAGGCAATTGATATCTTAAAGTCAGACTCAGGCTCCTTTTCTCTTATCCTGCTCGACCTGCTGATGCCCGTTTTAAGCGGAGCCCAGGTGCTTGATATATGCAGGTCGGATCCGGAGCTGTCCGGTATTCCCATAATCGTCATGACACAGGAGGAAGAGGCCGAAGTTACAAGCATACGTGCGGGTGCGGATGATTTTATAAAGAAGCCGTATAATATGCCCGAGGTGATCCTTGCAAGGTGTGAGAGGATCATCGATCTGTATGAGAAGAAGAACCTGATCGATTCCGCACAGACCGATCCGCTTACTGGACTGTATTCGAATGACTTTTTCTTCGAATACATAAGGCAGTTCGAACAGTATAA
>ONTX01000192.1 GCA_900320825.1 uncultured Lachnospiraceae bacterium
TTCATACACGACAGCACTCATTACTCTTTTTGCACTTTGGGGCACATACCTGCTTGGTCCTGTTTCGGCATTCAGGTATATGTACACATTTTTCCTTCTGATCCCGGTAATGCTCATGCCGGTATTTTCAGGAAAGAAAAAAAGTCCCTCATCAGAAGACTGAGTTAATTATCCGGATGAAGATAAAAAAAATCTCCCCCGTAAATCTGATATTGATAGCATTAACACTTATTGCATCGCTGAAAGTTGCCATGTGCGGCTGGATCATTGATGAGGGCTATGCATTTGCCATCGGAAACAGACTGCGTCAGGGAGATCTTCTTTTCAGGGATATGTGGGAGCTTCATCAGACTTCAGGTTTCGCTGTTGAATTTTTCCTGTGGCTTCATGAGGTCTTTACCCGTACATCAGAAGGGGAAATTCTTTTTGTCCGCATGTGCGGCATGCTTCTTCATCTTGCGGTTTCGGTCATTCTGTATTTTACACTGAAAAAACATGTTTCATCCGGGAATGCATTTCTTCTTGCCGTGATCTTTGCAAACCTTTCTCCCAAGCAGACATCAACCCCGGAGTTTTCCAATCTTTTTAATCTGACTTCCGTGATGACCCTGGTTTGCATCGACAGGCTGAGGGGAATTAATAACAATGATAAAAGCAAAAAAGAGGTTATCATTTTATCGGCACTGATCGGTGTGTTTTTGTCACTCTGCGTTCTTTCCTATCCCCAGTCCATTCTTTTTGCGCTGTTTGTTTTTATATATCTTTTCATTATGAGGAAACAAAACAGGGCTGTTCTTCCCATCGCTATTTCCGTATGCCTTGTATCCGGACTGGCATATCTTGCGCATATTTTGTCCTATATGTCGTTTTCGGAACTTTTAACTACAGTGGAAAAAATGATATATGTGGATTCAACACATGCGGAGGGAGCGTCCAAGCTGGTGCTTTACGGGAAAGACCTTATTGGGGTTGCTCTTTTCACCGCAGGGTTCGGACTTTTGTCTTACGCGGCAGGAAAGCTTTTCAGGGATAAGAAAATTATCGTACCTGTTTCGCTGATCCTTGTTTTTGCATGGAAATTCATACACTATGCGTTCCGTACAGACTACTACCCTGTTGAACTGACATTTGGCGGGATCCTCTTTGTTATCATAATCGCCTCTGTATATATCCTTAAAAACATAAAGCTGACCGGTGATATGAAGGGTATGCTTCTTTTGTATGGTGGAGGCAGCCTTGCCTGCTTTATCACCGTGCTGATCGCATGCGACCAGAGCATTTTTTCATCCGCAAAATATCTAACATACGGACTTGTGGTGGTTCTTGCAGTGGTTTTTGAGTCGGATGGTTCCTATAAAAAGAAAATGATCCCTGCTGCGGTGGCGCTGGTGATCCTTGTTAATATAGTCCAGCTGAACAATCCCAGGAATAAGCTATTCAATATTCTGGACAGCGGGGCGAGAGTTCCCTATGGACCGGAGAAGGGGCTTGTGCTTGAAAGGATCTATGCCAACAAAGCAAGGATTGATGCGGATGAGCTGCCGGATATTTTGGACAGTGCAGACCGCGTAATGATAACAGGGGATGCGGTCACATATCTTTATACAAATGCCCGGATTGGACACGGATCCACCATCATGACAGAAGATTACGGTGAGAGATTTGCGTCCTACTGGGAAATGTATCCCGAAAAAATGCCGGATATCATTGCCATAGAGTGTTATGACGGGGAACTGAATTCCGATGTGGAATACTCCTGGCTGTATAAGTTCGCAAGCGGTGAGTTTGGGGCAAGGGAAGTTGTGGATACGACTTATTACCGTCTGTATATCCGATGAGAGGATTGCCTGAGGCTTAAAAAGGCGGTAATACGGGGTGAAATTCCTGAAAATACAGTGAAATTGGGTAATATTTCATAAAAAAAGGAATTGTATACAAGGATATTTGTATAATTTATTGTTGACATAAGTGGTTTTCTTCTAATAAAATGCTTTTGAAGCCAAAGGAGGCAAGCAGTTCTTTCTTTGGCTGTTTTGTTATTCATGTCGCTGGTGCGACAAAGAGGAGGTTATATTATGAAAAAGAAAATGCTTTCACTTATCATGACCGGTGCTATGGTCATGGCAATGGCAGGATGCGGATCCACCGGTGATGCAGGAACCGGAAGCACCGCAGGAACTGCTGCAGGCACAGAGAATGCCGGAACCGAGGCAACAGGTACCGAGACCGCTGCTCCCGCAGGCGAGGGCGCACTTACCGGAACCCTTAAGCTCGGAGTTATCGGACCTCTTACCGGAGCCGCTGCAATCTACGGAAACGCAGTTGTTAACGGAACTACCGTTGCAGTTGATGAGATCAACGCAGCAGGAACCGGATTTACCATCGAGCTTCAGGCTCAGGACGATGAGCATGATGCAGAGAAGTCAGTAAATGCATATCACCAGCTTCAGGACTGGGGCGTACAGGCTATCGCAGGTACAGTTACCACCACTCCCTGTATCGCTGTTTCTGCAGAGGCTAACTCTGACAGAGTATTCATGCTTACCCCGTCAGCTTCAGCTACTACCGTAACTGAAGGCAAGGACAATGTATTCCAGCTTTGCTTTGCAGATCCTAACCAGGGTTCTGCATCAGCTCAGTACATTGCAGACAACAAGCTTGCCAATAAGGTTGCTATCATCTACAACAACGCTGACCCTTACTCAACCGGAATCTACCAGACCTTCAAAGCTAAGGCTTCAGAGCTCGGACTTGAGATCGTTTCTGAGACCACCTTCACCGATGACACTACCGACTTCTCAGTTCAGGTTGGAGATGCTCAGTCAGCAGATGCAGACCTTGTATTCCTTCCCATCTACTACACCCCTGCTTCACTTATTCTCCAGCAGGCTTCAAAGACCGGCTATGAGCCCACCTTCTTCGGTGTAGACGGAATGGACGGAATCCTTACCATCGAGGGATTCGATACTTCTCTTGCAGAGGGCGTTATGCTTCTTACTCCCTTCTCTGCAGATGCTACCGATGATCTTACCAAGAACTTTGTAAGCAACTTCAGCAGCAAGTACGGCGAGACTCCTTCACAGTTTGCAGCTGACGGATATGACTGTGCTTATGCTATCAAGGCAGCTCTTGAGTTCTATGCAGCAAAGAACGGCGGACTTGATGTAACCGGAATGGGCTCTGACGAGCTCTGCGAGATCCTCATCTCCGTATTCACCGACAGCAGCTTCTCCGCAGACGGTGTTACCGGTCTCGGAATGGTTTGGGATGCTAACGGTCAGGTTAACAAGCAGCCCAAGGCCGTAGTCATCAAGGATGGCGTATACGTAGGAATGTAATTCCCAATGTTTTTAGGATTTCGAGAGGTGCGAAGCACCGAAGAAATCCGTTTATAAAAAAATAGCACCAGGCGCCCTCAAAAGCGCCCGGTGTATTTCGAGTGAAGGAGTACACATATGCTGGCACATCTGATCAACGGAATAAGCCTTGGAAGTATATATGCGATAATCGCTCTCGGATATACCATGGTCTATGGTATCGCCAAGATGCTGAATTTTGCACACGGAGATGTCATCATGGTGGGCGGATATGTTTCCTTCTGTGCACTTACTTATCTGAATCTTCCCGTACCTGTTGCGGTGCTTTTTGCAATGGTCGTCTGTACCGTGCTTGGTATCACCATTGAGCGCCTTGCATATAAGCCTCTTCGTGCGGCCACTTCCCTTGCGGTTCTCATTACCGCCATCGGAATGTCGTATTTCCTTCAGAATGCGGCACTTATCATCTGGAAGGCAAACCCCAAGGCATATCCCAACATTTTCAAGAATGTTGAAGCATTTGAAGTTGGGGGTGCAATGATCTCGCCTGTTGCGGTGGTTTCCATCGCAGCAAACCTTATCATTATGATCGTGCTTACACTTTTCACCACACGTACCAAGATGGGAAAAGCAATGCGTGCGGTATCTGAGGATAAGGGTGCGGCAACCCTCATGGGGATCAATGTTAACTTCACGATATCAATGACCTTCGCCATCGGTTCAGGTCTTGCGGCTATAGCCGGAGTCCTTCTTTGTACCGCATATCCCACCCTCATGCCCACCACCGGTTCAATGCCCGGTATCAAGGCATTCACCGCAGCGGTATTTGGAGGAATCGGCTCCATACCCGGTGCAATGATCGGAGGAATCCTTCTGGGAGTGATAGAGATCCTGGCAAGAGCGTATATCTCATCCGAACTTGCGGATGCGATAGTTTTCGGAGTACTCATAGTAGTCCTGATCTTCAGACCTACGGGACTTCTCGGAAAACAGATTCATGAGAAAGTATAAGGAGGCAAAGAAATGTCTACAGTAAAAAAAGCCTCCGTGGCTTCAAAAAAATCATTCATCAATTACGGAATAGTCATTGTTTTCTATCTTGTATTCCAGATCCTTGTTTCCACAGGAAATATCACCAGTGCGCTTAAGGGACAGCTTATCCCTATCGCGTGTTACATGATCATGGCTGTTTCCCTGAACCTTGTAGTCGGTATTTCCGGTGAGCTTTCACTGGGCCATGCGGGATTCATGTCGGTGGGAGCATTTACCGCGGTTATCGTAAGCTCCGCCATGGGAGATAAGACAGATATCGCAAGACTTATTGCCAGCATCATAATCGGAGCACTCTTTGCAGGCATCGCAGGATTCCTTATAGGTATTCCGGTTCTGAGACTTAATGGTGACTATCTTGCTATAGTTACTCTCGCATTCGGTGAGATCATCAAAAATATCTTAAACTGTCTTTATGTAGGTATTGATGAAAAGGGAATCCATATCGCATTCAACAATCCCGATGCAATGGGAATGAGTGCAACTGGTAAAACCATTATTAACGGACCCATGGGAGCCGTAGGTATCAGCAAGATCTCCACATTCACATCTGCGGTTGTTCTTCTGATCCTTGTGCTCATCGTGATTCAGAACCTTGTTAATTCCAGAACCGGACGTGCCATCATGGCCATCAGGGATAACAGGATAGCGGCAGAGAGCATGGGAATATCTCCCATGAAATATAAGATGCTTGCATTCACACTTTCCGCATCAATGGCCGGAGCTGCAGGTGCTGTATATGCACTGAATTACTCCTCCCTCGTTCCCAAGAAATTTGATTTTAACACTTCGATCCTCGTTCTCGTGTTCGTCGTACTGGGAGGTATCGGAAGCATGACAGGTTCCCTCATCGCAGCGGGAATACTGGTAGTGCTCCCCGAACTTCTGAGAAAATTCAGCGACTACAGAATGCTGGTATATGCAATAGTCCTTATCCTTGTAATGCTTGTTACCAATAACGAAAAGCTCAAAGGAAAGATTGATATGTTCGCAAAGAAAATGCGAATGAAGATATCGAAGGGAGGTAAAAAATAATGAGCAAATCTCCCGAAGTAAAGCTTGTTAACGTACCCAGCCCCAATTTTGTACCTGAAAAAGACCTTGGAAAGCCCCTTGTACTTGAGGCGGCTCACCTGGGTATAGATTTTGGAGGCCTGGTTGCCGTTGATGAATTCAACATAGGGATCGGAGCCACCGAGATATGCGGACTCATCGGACCCAACGGTGCAGGTAAGACCACCATTTTCAACCTTCTTACCAAGGTATATGAGCCCACGAGAGGAACCATAATGATCGGCGGTAAGGATACCCATAATATGACCCCGGTTCAGGTCAATCAGCTGGGTATTGCAAGAACATTCCAGAACATCAGGCTGTTCGATAAACTGACCGTTGAAGAAAATGTAAAGATAGGTCTTCACAATCATACCGGTTATCACACTCTTGCGGGAGTTTTCAGACTTCCCAACTATTGGAAGGAAGAGAAAAAAGCTCACGAAAGAGCACTGGAACTTCTTGATATCTTCGGCATGGCAGATCTTGCAGATGTCAAGGCAGATTCACTTCCCTACGGTGCTCAGAGAAGACTTGAGATAGTAAGAGCTCTGGCAACGGGCCCCAAGCTGCTTCTTCTTGATGAGCCTGCAGCAGGCATGAATCCTTCAGAGACAGAAGAACTTATGAACAACATCCGCAAGATCAGGGATGAGTTCCAGATTGCAGTCCTTCTCATCGAGCATGATATGAATCTGGTCATGGGAATCTGCGAGAGCATCGTGGTTCTTAACTTCGGAAGGATCATCGCAAAGGGAACTCCTTCACAGATCCAGGGTAATCCCCAGGTTATTGAGGCATATCTCGGAAGCCACAAAGGCGAGGCATAAATTATGAATACAGTTCTTAAAGTTGAAAATCTGCATGTATACTACGGAAGCATCCACGCCATAAAAGGTGTATCCTTTGAAGTTAATGAAGGAGAGATAGTCACTCTCATCGGAGCTAACGGTGCGGGAAAATCCACAACCCTCAATACCGTGGGCGGTCTTTTAAAACCTAGGGAAGGAAGCGTTGAATTCGAAGGGAAGAGCATTCTCGGAGTTGCACCTCACAAGGTAGTCAACCAGGGAATGGCGCTCTGTCCCGAGGGAAGAAGGGTTTTTGCCCAGCTATCCGTTAAGGAAAATCTTGAAATGGGTGCATATACAAGACCTGTTTCCGAGATAGCCGAGACTCTTGAAGTAGTGTATGAGCATTTCCCCAGACTTAAGGAAAGAGAGACCCAGATGGCAGGAACGTTGTCAGGTGGTGAGCAGCAGATGCTTGCAATGGGAAGAGCTCTTATGAGTAAGCCCAGGCTTATGATGCTTGATGAGCCTTCCATGGGACTTGCCCCCATTCTTGTAGACCAGATATTCGAGATCATCAAGGCTCTTAACAAAAAGGGAACCACAATCCTTTTGGTAGAGCAGAACGCACAGATGGCACTCTCCATAGCAGACAGAGCCTACGTTCTTGAAACGGGCAGGATAGTCAATACCGGAACGGGTAAGGAACTTCTTAATGATGATTCCGTAAAGAAGGCTTATCTTGGTGGCTGACATGTGAAAAAAATATGTAAACTGAGGGCGGTCATACCGCCCTCTTTATTTGTATATAAGCGCATTTTTGTGTATAATATCTATGTATGCGTGTTGACAGATCAATGGAAAAAACATTTTGATCGGATTAAAAAATGTGAGGGATAAATGAGAATAATCAGAACATTAAAAGTAACAATATGTACACTTCTTGCAATTGCGCTTGCAGTCGTAAGTCTTCCGCCCAAGCAGGCGGAAAGGGTCGAGGCAAAGGGTGCGGCAGATGCCATCGCATGGGGAATAGATGTATCCGCATGGCAGGGCAATATAGACTGGAATGCCGTTAAGGCAAGCGGAGTACAGTTTGTTTTCATCAAGTGCGGCGGAACCATTTACGGTTTTGATGACCATTTTGCACAGAACATGGCGGGAGCCAAGGCTGCAGGGATCAAGACCGGTGTATATATCTATTCATATGCAACCAATGTAAATGACGGTCTTATAGAGGCACAGTGGATTTTAAATGCCGTAGCACCTTACGTTGTTGAGATGCCCCTTGTTCTTGATATAGAGAACAAGAGACAGAAGGCTCTGGATCCCCTTACAAATGCCATGATCTGTAATCTTTTCTGCCAGGCAGTAGAAGCTGCAGGCTATTATCCCATGGTCTACTCCAACAGAAATATGTTCAAAAACACCATCGGTGAATTCGGATATGACAAGTGGGTTGCCCAGTGGGCGGATTACTGCTATGACGAAACAGCAGCATTCTGGCAGGTATCGGACCAGGGAGTCATCCCCGGCATCAAAGGTCATGTGGATCTTGATATTCAGTTCAAAGACCTTTCACAGTATCTTGTTCCCAACGGATTTGTATCAAGGGACGGATTCACATATTACTACGTAAATTACCGAAGACAGAATGCAACCTTTGCAAACGTGGGCGGAAACATCTATTATCTTGATCCCTTCGGACATCTAATAGCCGGCATGCTTTATCCCGTTGGTGATTTCATCTATTACTTCGACAGTACCGGAATCATGCAGAAAGGTTTTGTGACCCTTGCTGACGGAACAAGGTATTTTGACGAA
>ONTX01000384.1 GCA_900320825.1 uncultured Lachnospiraceae bacterium
CTTCACATACCTTTTTTTCTTGTAGAATCCGAACACCATATTCCGTCCAGTGTTTATTACCGCTTCCACCGGATTCTGCCCCTCAGCTTCCCTATAGAGCTTATAGTGCCATCCAATCATGGTCTTGATGCTGTGTGTGCTCACAGATCCCATTCTACCGCGACGGTATAAAGCCAACTCCTCATCGAGAAGATAACAATCTTCTTTCTGACACACTTTCAACCACATGGCGTAATCATTGTTCTTTTTTATATCCGCGATCTGAATCAGCCCGACAGCATTCCTATCGTACATCACAGTCAAACATCCCGGCCAGCAATAGTTGAAAAAACCTGTTTTAGTAATTCTCTTAGGTCCTGTGACCGTTATACCGTTCCTAATATCCTTGGTATCTATCTCTGCATAGTTCGTATATGAGAAGTGGTATTCATTTTTCTCCATAAACTGAATCTGTTTCTCAAGCTTTTCTGGCATCCACAAATCATCTGAGTCCAAGAATGCAACCCATCTACCTTTCGCTTCTCTTAAAGCTCTATTCCGGCTCACAGCAGCCCCACTGTTCTTATCATTTTTGAAATATCGAATCCGCCGGTCAAAGAGAAAGGGCTTCACAACCTCATCTGTGTCATCCGTAGAACAGTCGTCCACAATGATAAGCTCCCAGTTTGAATATGACTGAGCCTGTACTGATTCAATTGACTCCGCGATAAACTGTGCTGTGCCATAAGATGGCATAATGATTGATACCAAGTCAGCCATTTCTATCCCTCTACTCAAATGATCTATTGATTTCTTCCATCCTTAGAAGTGCGTTTATTTTTCTGATTGTGTTTATTCCGTCCAGTTTTTTTAGTATCCCTCTAAATGGGAATGCGATTCCTACTACTCTTCTTATCGCAGGTTTGTAGACTATATGCAGTTTGCAATATGCTTTTCTGAATTCAAAGTATTTCTCCAGATAATCCTGAAAAGCTGTTTCATGTTGAATGCTCCGTGAACCGTCACAAATGTATCCTCCGGATTTCAAAAACTCTTCATGATCAACAAGAATCTTATTTACTATCGCCGCATTAATTGCCTGCTTTTCTTTTTCCGGAACAACTTTCAAGACGGCAAAATTGATATAAGAACCATCTATAAGAAGATTTGCGTAACCACATAACTGGCCACTTTCTATTTCAAAAGCCCCATATGTCTTATAAAACCTCCAGTTTCTCACACTATCTATAAAAGAATCATGCTCAATTAAAGGTCTGTACGAAACAGGGTATGTTTCATAGGCGGCAGTTGTTATTTGAAATAGTTCTTCCGTATAATCCGCAGGTGTTATTTCCTTTACTTCAAAGTTCTTATTGCCCTTATTGATTTCATAGCGTCTCTTACTCTTCAAGGCTGAAATATCAAAGGGAGTATCCTTTATGCAGTACCACCAATTAGTTTCATGCCCACAATCCCAATCAGAATCCCATCGAGCTAAAAGTGGGTTCCCATCAAGTTTCCAGATGCGTCCATCATTTAGTGGTTCCACATCTACTTCAATATGCGGAGGAGTTGAAGGGATAGCAGCATGAACATAGTATTTCCAACCTTCTATCTTCATGCTGCCACCCCGCTTTCAAGGTGGCTAAATTCTATTCTTTTATTACAGACTCTGTTTTTTCGATAATCCGGCAGGGTATTCCAACAGCTGTAGCACCTGGAGGAACATCTCGGTTGACTAATGCACAGGAACCGATAACTGCTTTCTCCCCTATAGTTACACCTTCGCCAGTACCCCCCCCAGGTATATCGGCATTCTTACTGATAATTGTTGCGCGCATTCCAACATAGGCACCATCCTTTATTGTGATCGGCTGAGATACTTGGTTACGACCATGACAGGCGAAATAAACACCGTAAGAGATAATGACATCATTCCCAATATGCATAAGATCATAACGAAGATCATCCAGATAGCAATGCATCCCTATAAACGTTCGTTTGCCGATATCGAAACCACAAAGTCGATATAGGAGTATCCTTACATTATTAAATGGACAATTGTAAGCAACAGAATTTGTAATCCATTTTCGGATCGGTTTCTTTATAACAGTTAAAGGACTGTAATCATAATAATAGGGAGCAGGACGCTTGTTTATTTTTTCGTACGCCCATTTCAACAATTTCATCCTCGGTCCTCCAATAATTGTCTAGCTTCTACTTGTTTTGCGTTATACTCTGCATGAGAGATTTTCCCAGCTTTAAGCAACGCATCCCCATAATCGAGTGCTGTGGCGTTCTCTCCGTCTGTAATACCAGACCTCTTAAAAACCACAGCAACAGTTTC
>ONTX01000363.1 GCA_900320825.1 uncultured Lachnospiraceae bacterium
ATCCTCCAGAAATGGCGGGTGTTTTTGCTTTTCACCGTTACAAAGTAAGGTGATGCCTCAAATACTATAAAGTATCTGCGGTCAATGTTATTCAGTTGTTGTTGCGTAAACATAAACTACTCCTTTCGTGCTTAGTACTAAAAAAGTGAGTGGAAAACGTGTCGGGAATCCGACATTGATCGGTGAATAATCACCATTCGAAATTTGTAAGTGTTCAAATAATAACAGAAGATTTGATTTTTATCAATACTCTTTTGGGAGGAAATCGCATGAAGTTCAGAGAACTATTTGGATTTACAAGGGATAAGCCTACGGATCAGGTCGGTCAGGGTGTCCCTTTTGTTTTTGGTAGGACATCTGCCGGTAAGATCGTAAATGAGAGAACTGCAATGCAGACATCAGCGGTATATGCGTGTGTGCGAGTCCTATCTGAAGCGGTTGCAAGTCTTCCTCTAAATATCTACTCGTATGGAGAAGACGGAGGAAAGGTCAAGGAATATGATCATCCGCTTTATAGGCTGCTTCATTCAGAACCCAATCCGGAGATGACGTCTTTTACCTTCAGAGAGGTAATGATGACGCATCTCCTTTTGTATGGGAATAGCTACACGCAGATAATCCGGGATGGTGCTGGAAGAGTTGTTGCTCTGTATCCTTTGATGCCGAACTGTATTGAAGAAAAGAGAGATGATAACGGAAAGCTTCAGTACATATACACCAAGGCAAGTGATGAGAATCCGAACCTTAAGGATGATGGTCAGATAGTTCTTCAGTATGAAGAGGTCATGCATGTTACGGCTATGAGTATGGACGGTCTTGTCGGTGCTTCTCCGATAGCCACCAGCAAGAATAGTATTGCGATTGCCTTATCAGCGGAGGAGTTTGGTGCTTCGTTCTTTAAGAATGGGGCATATCCCGGTGGTGTGCTTGAGCATCCGGGAGTACTGAAGAATCCTGATAAGGTGAGAGAATCTTGGAACAGTATCTATCAGGGCAGCAATAACGGACATAAGATTGCGGTTCTGGAAGAAGGAATGCACTTCTCGCCGATAAGCCTTAATCCAGATGCTTTGCAGTTATCGGAGACAAGGCACTTTCAGCTTGAGGAGATAGCAAGAATCTTCAGGGTGCCGTTACACCTTATTAATTCTCTTGATCATGCTACTTATTCCAATATAGAGCATCAGAGCATTGAGTTCGTGAAGTATTCGGTTCAGCCCTGGGTGATAAGGATCGAGCAGGAGATGGAAAAATCCTTGCTCCTTCCGAGTGAAAAGGGTAAGTACTCGATCAAGATGAATGTCGATGGCCTTATGCGCGGCGACTATAAATCAAGGATGGAAGGTTACAGTATCGGCAGAAACGGAGGATGGCTTTCAACTAACGATATCCGTGAGATGGAAAATATGAATCCGGTATCTGAAGAGGATGGCGGTAACCTTTATCTGATCAATGGTGCGATGTGCAAACTTGCAGATGCGGGCATATATGCTGATAAGCATCACACGCAGGAGGATAAGGCAACAAACAGAAAGAGAGGAAAGTAAATATGGACAAGTTTTGGAACTGGATCCGAGACGAGAGCGACTCAGGTGATGATGCACCAAGGTCGCTTTTTTTATCGGGTGAAATCAGTGAGTCCACTTGGTGGGGAGATGAAGTGACTCCTGCTCTTTTCCGTGAGGAACTTGAGTCAGGAACAGGAGATATCACAGTTTGGATCAATTCACCGGGCGGAGATGTATTTGCGGCCGCACAGATTTATAACATGCTCCGCGAATACAAAGGAAAGGTCAAAGTGGTCATCGATTCGCTTGCAGCGTCTGCGGCTTCGGTTGTCGCTATGGCCGGTGATATTGTTTCCATTTCACCGGTTGGAATGATCATGATCCACGATCCAATGATGATTGCCGGCGGTAACTCAAGAGATCTTGAAAAGGCAATCGAGATTCTTTCGGAGGTGAAGGAATCAATTATCAATGCCTACATGTATAAGTCAGGTCTTTCTCATAAGCATATTTCAGAGCTTATGTCGGCTGAGACCTGGATGAACGCACGTAAGGCAAAGGAACTTGGCCTGGTCGATGAGATCCTCTTTGAGGAAAAGACCAAGGAGACGGATGAACCGGTAGAGGATGAGAAGGAAGTAAAGCCGATGGCGGTTACGCTTCCGTTTTATCCCAAGGATGTTCTTTTCAGCCGTAAGGCTGTAGAAGATAGCTTTTTAACCAAGGTAACTGATGCGGGGAATGCAGACAGAACCCCCATCGCGAGTCTGGACAAGAGATTAAATCTCTTAATTCACTAACAGGAGGGAAAA
>ONTX01000260.1 GCA_900320825.1 uncultured Lachnospiraceae bacterium
AATAAGGAAGGCCTCGATGGGCTTGATGATGTCTGCGTGGATGAAAATCTTAAGAAGGCAGATGCAAATGACTGGGCTGTCGGTTTCGTTAAGTCCATGTCATTAAAGGCGACGATCATAGAGGTACTTAAGGCGGATATGCATGATAAGGGTTATCCCACACTCTCTGTTCATACGGGTGGCATTTCATGGATAGATGGACATGACAATGATGACGGATGCTGCAGGATAAGAGTTGCATGTGCGTCATCGAAATACCTGGATGACTATCGTGTGACTTACAGAGAGACAGTGATAAATGACAGTTCCATATCGGGTATGAAACCGACGATGATCCTTATTGATAAGACTGAAGAAAACAGGATCATGGAAGGATATGTATTCTTTGCCGACTGTAAGGATAATGATAAGAAACGTAAGATGTATTCGGTAAAGAATGATAGCCTGTGTTTTATTACAGATGTTGACACACTTTATGGTTATAATGAGAAGACGGTTTATATAGGATCGGAAGGCCGTCTGTATTCCGTCATCAGAAAGTCCGGTGAGTCAGAAGATCTAAACGACGTACTTGAGGGACTGATAATGACCGGGATATATGAAGAAAGTTCATCATCATACAGTATCAGGGATGCGCTTGCATATATTGATGCCGGGAAAAATGAACTGTTTTTCTATGAGAAGCAGGGCGAAAAACATCCCGGAAGAAGTGCTCTGATCGGACTTACAATAGAGAAGAGAGAAGACGGATATCATGTATTAAAGGACAGGATCGAGTGTCCGGAGGTATCGCCAAACGGTAATAATCCGGTGATCTTCGACGGCAGCAGGTATATCTGGAGAATTAAAGATCTATGGAGTGGTTATAAGATATTCAGAAGGGACGGTTCTCTCAGGAGTAAGTTTCTGGTCAATGAAGATGATGAAACTTCAGGAAGTCCTGTTGTATTTTCCACACCATCATGTATTTTTATGGAGTGGGGTATAAAGGGAGAACCGCACGATGTAAGGTTATCATATACCACTAATAAAGGCCTGTGCCGGATGTTTGCGGTAAATCCTGATGAAAAATGCCTTAAAGTGATCCCTCCGGAGGATGAAGACAGGATCGAAAGGAGTTTGTTTAACTGACTTATTTTTCTTATGGCATTCGTCTCCGGCGCTTACCGGAATACTTCGCGCATACTATTATTTGAATCTACAAAATGGTGTAATATTGCCGTTGGGGGTTATGAGGGACGAGGCATAGACGGTACCTCCATACTCATTCAGACCCTGCCCCATCAGTACAAGATTATTATTTCCTAATACGTAGTGGAATTCCCCGAATTTGTGTTCTTCGCAAATGCATTCTGTTTCACTGTATAGTTTGTTTTCGAATCCGCTCCTGCTATACTCAGCTAAATACTGCCCGCAGCCTTCAGGATCATTTTTACTGTATGCACTTTTATCTAAAGACAGTGAAACAAATTTTCCCATCATTCGAGTCCCGTTAAAAACAAGGCTGCTGTATGTATTAAATTCCTCTAACAATTCATATTGCATCCTAGAGATTTTAGGTATGCTCCATATATCAACAATGTCCCCTGATTTATCTGTTCCGATCAGTTTTCCATTGAGAAGAGATTTGCCGTTTTTTTCATAGTGATATGCAATCTCATTAACTCCATCCACCATGACAACATGTTTTCCAGCGGTTCCGGGGTAAATCTTCTTTAGGTCTGATTTCTCTTTTGTATTAAGATCTATAACCTTACCGTCGTTTGTAATGATCTCATTTTTGCTAAAATCCCACACATCAGTTCCATAGCATAGTTTCAATGGCTTGTTGTCCACACCATACCGAAACAGTTTAAGAACAAGCCCGGAAAGCACCAGTACACCGCCTTGAAAAGCCCATACACCATCGTATATATCCTGGCGATCTTTTTCGAATCCTGATAATGGATTGATATTTTTGCCATCGAGATCCATAACAAAGATATGGCATCCTTTTGGAAAATAAATTTTTTCATTGTAGATACAGAACCTCGGAAATGTGCTGTTTTGATCTAATACATCAGGACAGTTATAGTTTTCTTCTAAAGTTTTTGCAAGAAGCAATACTTCTCCTGAAGTAAGGTTTTTTCTGAATATTGTTCCTTTGTCATCATGGAAATAAATAAAATCTTCATATAAGTAACACGCTTTGGCAAGTTGGCTTTTAAATGTTAGATCCTTCATACCGTATTGCGGCATTATTCTTGTAAATGAATTAGGTGTCTTCCTTTTGACTATATCGTTGTAGTTTCCGCTGATCACTTTGGATGTTTCATCATCCATATCAGACAATTCACTGATTATCGTGGATGTCTCTTCGGGATAGTTTTCGTCTCTCATAGTCAATATATCCAGATAGAAAAGCAGATCTCTGGAATCATGGTATCTGCAATCACAAGCCTGCGCCATGAGTTCTTTTACTTCGTCGGATGCGGCTTCGCCGGGAATCAATCTATCCGTTCCGTTTGCTACGGTCTTGTTCAAAAATGACTTTTTCATTGCATTGAAAAATATAGGTTCACTCATTCCTATTTTTTCCGAAAGATCAAAAAGTGAATAATTGGAAAGCCAGGAAAACCATTTGGAACTGTTCTCCTTATCGTTGTGTGAAGAACGGAAATCGTAGCTTATTTTGCTTATTTCAAAATCTTTAAACCCAAAATTGCTACATTTCTCTTCGAGATATGAGGAAAAAGCCTCATATGATGACCAGTGCATGCTGACAATATTTTTATAAGTTTTAATATGCTCATCTACCACTTCATAGTCTAGACTGAATCCTGTTAAGTTGCATAATTCTTTAGTTATCACATCTTTTAGGCGTAGTCTAAGTATTTCGACAAGTATAGATTCTTTTTCATCTTCGACAACCATTTCATTTTTGGAGTTCACCATATCTTCAAGACTTATACAGCTTTTGCTGATCTCTGCCCATTCTTCATCTGATAGTTCTGAGTCATCCGGTAGTTGGTCATCTGCATCGGGTATTATCAAATCGTCCAGACTCCAATTTTCGTCTTCAGATACTGCTGAATCCTCAAAGTCAGTGGATAGTTTTATTTCAGATACACCTACTTGCTTTCCACAATACATGCAGAACAGAGCTCCATCAGGAAGTTCCTTTCCACAAGAATCACAGTATTGTATTTTCTGTATTTTGCTTCCGCACTTATAACAGAATAAAGCATCATCAGGCAATTCTTGTCCACAATTCATGCAATTAAACATAATTAGATATCCCTCCGATTAAAGATTATAATGGTACGATCAATACTTAGTGATTTTGGTTCATATCTATGTATTGGCAGATGAGATTATTTTACCATAAATTTGAGGTCTATTAATAGTATTGTTACAAAGATAGCCTCAAAATATGACACTTTAAATACAACGAAATAAAGAATAATATTTTATCTTTTAATAATGTAGAAAAGAGATAAGGTATAAATTATTGACATTTAAAACACTTATGTATAGTATAAATACATAAGTGTTTTTACGTTTTATGTGTTTTATGGGGATGAAAAATGGCAAAATTATCTAAAATGCAGGAAAGAGCTATACTTGTGGAATTGTCCAAGAGAATAAAGGACAGCAGGTTATTATATCCTATGACTCAAAGTGAACTTGCAGATAAGGCTTTGGTTTCCTTGGGAACGATAAAACGATTTGAGAAGGGTGAGGATATAGGTTTCTTGAATGTAATAAAGATCCTTACGGCTCTGGATTTGAACGATGGTCTTGAGCAGCTTGTTCCGGATCAGGAAAACAGGCCTTCCGTCAGGGCGGGAAACAGGAAAATAAAGAAGAGAGTAAGAAAATCCGAAAAGAGTTCTCAAGATACAAAATGGATATGGGGGGATGAGAGATGATAAGATCTGTAGAGATATATCTTTGGGGAACTCATATCGGCACTTTGTATCAGGAAGAAAATGATATAGCAGCAGGTTTTGAATATGCTCCGGGTTTTATTGGAAGCGGGATAGAAGTATCACCTTTTAAAATGCCGCTCAGTGACAGAACCTATACTTTCAAGGAACTGGGAAGGGTGGATTCATTTCATGGTCTCCCCGGAATGATAGCCGATTCCCTTCCGGACAGATTCGGTAATTCTGTTATCGATAATTGGCTGAGGATAAGAGGCATCAGACCGGATGAATTCACGGCTCTTGACAGATTATGTTATACGGGAAAAAGAGGAATGGGTGCTTTGGAGTATGTCCCATCGAATGGTCCTGAGAGTATAAACGATGAAATAGATGTAAATGAAATGGTCAGGTTTGCATCTGAAATACTTAGAAACAAGGGGAAAAAGGAATACAATGAAAACAGTGTTACCAAAGCGCAGTTAATGGAGATAGGTTCTTCGGCAGGTGGAGCCAGGGCAAAAGCAGTGATTGCCTGGAATAGAGAAACAGGCTCTGTTCGCTCGGGGCAAATAGAAGCGGGGAGCGGTTATGATCATTGGATAATAAAATTTGACGGTGTTGAAGGTAACGGAGATCATGGAGAAGAGGATAAAAAACAATATACAAAGATAGAGTATGCATATTATCTGATGGCAATCGATTTGAACATTGAAATGAGTGAGTGCGATCTTTTGGAGAAGGATGGTCTGTACCATTTTATGACAAAGAGATTTGATCGTGCCAACGGGGATAAGATTCACATGCAGACACTGGCGGCAATGGGTCATTTTGACTATAACTCTCCCGGAGAATGCAGTTATGAAACATATTCATGGTTTGTAAGAGAGTTAGGGCTTGGAATGGCCGCAATAGAGCAGGTATACAGGAGAATGGTTTTTGCGGATCTGGGAAAGAATTATGACGATCATGTAAAGAATTTTTCGTTTCTAATGAACAGGAAAGGTGAGTGGAGAATATCTCCGGCATATGATCTATGTTTTGCCTATGTTCCGGGTAATAAATGGATATCCGGACATCAGATGACAATTAACGGGAAATCAAGGGAAGTGTCAGATGATGATCTTATCGCATGTGGAAAAAATATGGGGCTGAATATCAGAAAATGTAAGGATATTATCGAGGAAACAAAAAGAGTTGTTTCGAATTGGATGAGTTACTCCGAGAAGAGCCATATAACAGAAAAGCGTGCTGAAGAAATAAAGCGGATATTGTCTGAGCGCTGACGACACCCAAAGGTTGAGAAGTTAGTGTAAATTTGACATAATCCTTGAATTTTATACGAGCATCCCGTATAGTATAATCGGGGGTACTCATTATGACCATAAAGGAACTGCGAAAAATAACCGGGTTAAGCCAACGCAAATTTGCCGATTATTTTGGTCTGAATGTAAGAACATTACAGGACTGGGAATTGGGAAGAACACAGCCGCCCGTATACCTTCCAAATCTGTTGGGACGCATATTAAAGATGGAATCAATGAATGACAGTTCAGATTCATCTGCTCTCATATATAAGGATAGAAACGGGGTGGTTTTAAAGACGGATGAGGGTATTATTGTGAAGAATAATGCAGGCAGAGTTTTATTTGAGGGTAAGCCTAATTTTGATTATGTTGAGGATAGTTGGTGCTTAGGTACATATATATCAGGATTATTAAATTTGCATCAGGTTAATATAACAGGTTTTAACTATAATTATGACGAGTCTTTCTGGAAATGATCCGGAGGTTTATTATATGTTCTTTTTAATGCATGAAAATGTAAAGGTGGCTTCATTTAATGTAGATGCAGTTGAAAATGTTTTTGATCTGCAGATCAATCCAAAGGCTGTTGTATATTTACCATATGGTCTTGATACGGAAGTAGATTTGGTTCAGTGGTTAAAAAACAGGGGCATTCCTATTAGTCGTAATCATATTAAAAAAGAACTGGCTCAATTGGGCAATATAACTCCATTTGGTTTAATGCTGATAAATCGAGGGTTATCTTTATCTGACCATTATTGGATTCTGGATGCAGATAATGATGATTATACTTGGGAAGATATTAATTGTTATACTAACAATTTCAGGTCATCCATGAGTATTGATCTGACTGACGATGTTACTATAAAAGATATAAGTAATAAAACGAATTTTATACCCAGTGCCTCATTAAAAGGGGATTTGCAAAAGAAATGGATCATAGATACTGATAATATCAGATGGCTGGTAAAAGGGAATTCCGGTACATCTGCAAGACAAAGTATAGCTGAAGTGATAGCATCTTTAGTACATAGAGAACAGGGATTTTCAAATTATACCGAATATGATCTGGTTAATCTGACGCATGATAATGAGACTGTTTTGGGTTGTATGTGCAAAAACTTTACTGATATAAACACCGAATTTATATCGGCTTATGATATAATCAGTAAAGGGAAAAAGCCTAAGGATATGTCTTATTATGAGTACTTCATCAGATTGTGTGAATATAATGGTTTATTAAATGTCAGACCTTTTTTGGAGTATCAGATCCTAACGGATTTTGTTATTTCCAATTCCGACAGACATTTTAATAACTTTGGAGTGTTGAGGGATAGTAAGACATTAAAGTGGCTTAAATGTGCACCAATTTTTGATAGTGGTAATTCATTATTTTATGATCGGAAATATATTCCGGTGGATAGAAAACTATTACAATTGGAGGTGACTTCTTTTAAGAAAAAAGAAACGGAACTGCTAAGTTATATAAGCAACAGATTTATAATTGATCTGGAATTATTGCCAAATCATACGGAATTGTTATCTTTATTACATAAAGATACGGCCACATCAGAAGAAACAAATGAACGTATACTTCGTGCATATGAAAAGAAGATCTGTTATTTGCAGGATTTTCAAAACGGAGCTGACATTTGGAGTTATAACTACAAAGGTTAAGTACTTTCGGTTGAATGGACAGAAAGAAGCGTGAGGATGAAGATTTCAGATCATACTGGATTGAATTTCCCCAAGATATAAGAAAGGAATTAACGACAAAGTGAAAAAAGTTTTCAATACAACAGGATCATGTGTTCCGGAAAAGCATTATATGGTTGATATCTCCAAGCGATTAGAGGATATCAAGAAGATGATAGACAACGGCAGCTATATTACGATAAGCCGGGCGAGACAATATGGGAAGACAACTACACTTGTCGCACTTGAGAGATATCTTGCGGATTCGTATTGTGTATTAAGCCTGGATTTTCAGGATCTTGATGAGAGTGCTTTTTCCAATAGTTCGGAGTTCTCCAAGACGATTGCAAGGATTGTACTTGATGCAGCGGAATATGGAGGCCCCATGCTGAGCGAATTTATAAAGTCATCTTTTACTGATCTCTCAATCCGTACAGACGGTGTAAAACTTGATGAATTGTTCAGGGTATTCAAAAACTGGATATCCGAGTCCGAAAAACCGATCGTTCTTATGATAGATGAGGTTGACAGTGCGTCAGATGATCAGGTATTTCTGGACTTTCTTGCCCAGCTTCGTTCAATATACCTTAAAAGGACGAAAAATCCTGATATTCCGGCGTTTCAGTCCGTAATCCTTGCCGGTGTGACAGATATAAAGCATCTTAAGGGGAAGATACGGGATAATGAACAGCATAAGGTTAATTCGCCCTGGAATATTGCCGAGGACTTAAAACTTGATATGAGTCTGCATGAAGATGGTATATCGGGAATGCTGGCGGAATACGAGACTGATCATAATACCGGAATGGATATTGAAAATATCGCACACGAGATATATGCCTATACAAACGGTTATCCATTCCTGGTATGTAAGATATGCCAGATACTGGATTCATCCGAAGAGCTTAGGACTAAACTTGAGGATGAGTCTTCGGTATGGACAAAGAGAGGCGTTGATGAAGCAGTGGGGATACTCCTTAGAGAACCAGGAGTTTCTTTGTTTGAATCGCTTATCGGCAAGCTTACGAATTATCCTGTAATGAAAAAGCAGTTGTTTAGTATTTTGATGGATGGAGACAGAGTAGAGGCACTGCCCTATGATGATGCACAGCAACAACTTCGGATGTATGGTTTTGTATCAGAATCTGAGGGTACACTTAGGATATCAAACAGGATATTTGAGACACTCCTGTATAACCATTTCATAGGAGAGGATTTATCAAATCAGAGTATTAAGCAGGCGGCCGCGCAGGATCGTAATATGTTTGTAAAAGACAAACAGCTTAATGTACCGCTTATCATGGAGCGGTTCATTAAGACTTATACTGAAGTATTTGGGCCGCTTACTGATAGATTTCCAGAAGAGACTGGCCGTAAACTGTTTTTGTTATATCTTAAGCCCATCATAAACGGTACCGGAAATTATTATATCGAAGCTCAGACCAGGGATCAAAAGCGAACAGATATCATCATTGATTATCTGGGCAGGCAGTATGTGATCGAACTTAAGATATGGCGCGGAGAGCGATATAATGCGGAAGGTGAGCAGCAGATCATGGAATATTTGGAGTACTATGGTCTGTCATGTGGATACATGCTCAGCTTTAACTTCAACAAGAAGAAGGAAACAGGCGTTAAAGAACTGGTCTTTGGAGATAAGGTGTTGTATGAGGGGATGTTGTAAATAAATAATTAAAGATATTTGTGTTGAATATAAAAGTTTTTTATGAAGGTAGTGAAATGAAGTATTGTTGTGAGAAATGTTTTTCTAAGGAAAAAAGTTTTCATGATTATCTTGTAAATAATCATGAAAAGGTAGGAAACTGCGATTACTGTGGAGAAAAGGATGTAAAGCTTATTGATGTCGCCAAAATGCGAACCCCTTTCCTTAATATCATTGAAGATAAATACTATGTCGTTGACAAAAGTGAAGTGAGCTGCATGGGCGAAGACTATTATGTCGTTTGCGATGAATATCCTGTAGATTCTTTGAGTGGTGTTTTTGAATACCTCGAAGATGATAATGAATGGCAATTGGACGAGCGGTTGTTTTACGATGCATGTGATGATGACGATGATAAAGTATTCTATTTATTAAAGAGTAGTATTCCTGATGAAATAAAAAAGAATTTATCATGTATCTAAAATTAACAACCTATAAGACGGAAAAAATAGAGCAAAGGAAAGAAGAATCAAGAAAAAATATAAAGTAAAGTTAAGAAAACAAGCATTTAGATTCCTGTAAAGATTTGGAAAAGACAAGCAGGCTAAATTCTCTAATGTATACGGTAAGACCGGTCAAATGATGTCCCGCTCGAATTGTTTCAAAAAAGAACTCCCAAAAAACGAGTGTTGATTTCGTGGAAAGCGGTAAAAGACAATAATTTGACATTGGTACAATTAGAAACCTTCGAAGGTGGAGCGGTTTTCTGTTTATATCAATTAGAGGTGGACAGCAGAATACAAGTCATAACAAAAGTGATTCCAATAATTATAATAGTTGAGGGAAAAACAGTTTTATTGATATAGATATCTTGTATAATTAATAACCTATAATTACAATTTTTTGAAATACAGGAGAATGTGTTTATGGTATATGTGAGTTTAAAGGAAGAAAAAAAGGAACTTAAATTGGAAGTCAAAAAGACAGGTATATTATCTATATTTTCGATTACTGATAGTAAACTTAAAAAAGGAATGTATCTTAATGCATCTGATGATATTATAAAGTCTTTTGGATATGCTGCGTCTGAGTTTATTCAGCGGATGATTCAATATAAGGATAGATATACATACAAAATACAATTATACTATTATGATGGAAATCCGAGTGATGGAATAAATCCGGAAGACATAATAAATACAGAGTTTGTATCGCTTTCATTTAATGGCAAGGATAAACAAATTGTTATTCCGTATAATATAGCAATTATAAAAAAGATGTTTCCTTTCTCCGAGGCGATCCATATTTTAGAAGAAAATGTAAAACTAGGAAGTAGCTATAATGAAGAAATTGGATTCTATTCAATTCACACAGATGAAATGAATGGTTGGATCGTATATCCGCATAAAACGATTAACCCCGATTTGAATACAGATGAAGGAAGATTAGCCAATATATTAATCCGCTATGGAAATGGCGAACACTTAGATACAAAGTCTCGAGAGACTAACGAAAATTCAAAAAGAAATCATGCAATCGTTGTAGAAAAAAGCACAGGATGGAAAAATGCAAAGGATTACACAGGCGATATTACGACATGGGAAAACTGTATTTATACATTAGCAAGTGAACCGGATGATGATGGAATATGTAATGTGTATATTGGCGAGGCAACAAATCCAAAATCTACAAAAAAACATAGAATAGATCAACAATGTATTGACGGAGAAATATATATAGATCATACAAAGGAAGAGGCAAAAAAGCATAGATTTACTCGTTTTAGAATAGACAAGTTAAAGGATGAATCCGGTGAATATCTACATGATATGCAGGATGCAATGATAGGGATTTCAAGTATGCTTGTTAAAGGATGTCCAAACGGATATAAAATGACAAATAAAGCACAAGGTAAATCATTTGGTGCAGCGTTAAAGGAAAACTAGAAATATAACAACAGACAAATCTGTCCAATAAGCCCTGAGCACTTAGTTTATCATGGAACCATAGCAAATGCTGTGGTTCTATTTTTTTCTGTCCGAAGTAAGAGAAGTTTACGTCAGACAGATGATGAAGGAAAGGAGATACGATGGAGAAATATACGATCAGGTCGGCAAAGGAAATGATAAAAACGGGTATCAGGGGATATCTGCTAAAGGATGAGAACGGGAAGTATCTAATGGAGGAGAGGGACAGGCTGCCGTTCTATCTGCTGGGGATGCCCGGGGTAGGGAAGACACAGATAGTTAATGAGATCGCGCAGGAACTGGGCATAGGGTTTGTATCGTTCTCACTTACACACCATACGAGAAATACGGTACTCGGACTGCCGGTGATCGATACGATGGAGAATGGTGATAAGTTCACCAGATATACGATGTCCGAGATAATCGAGAGCGTATACGAACAGGTGGAAGCAGGGAGAAGAGAAGGAGTACTCCTGCTGGACGAATTTCCGTGCATGGCAGACAGCATCATGCCGGTCATGTTAGCTTTCCTGCAGACCAAGAACATAGGCAGGCATGTTCTGCCAAATGGATGGGTGATCATACTGTGCGGTAATCCGCCGGAATACAACAAGGCTTCGAGACGCTTTGATGCGGCAGTTCTTGACAGGGTAAGAGAGATACCGATAGAATGCAGCGTTTCCGATTTCCTAAAGTATGCCGAAGAAAGAGGTATCCATAAGTCGATCACCGATTATCTTGAGATGTATCCGGATAACTTGAGCAAATGCATAAGAACGGGGGATGACATGGAGCTTATAACCTGCAGAGGCTGGGAAAACCTTTCGGTCATGCTGGGGATATATGAGAGGATGGGAGAATACCCGGATGCCTCACTGATCAGACAGTACATAAAATCGGAGACAGTGGCTGCAAATTTCCTTGGGTACTATACACAGCATTATTCGGGATTTTCGAGGGAACTTTTCAATACGGTAATAGCCGGCAAGACAGGTGAAAAAGAAATGGAGAAATTTGAATCGGAAACTGTCAGGAACCAGTGGAAGTTCGTTGATTACTGTCTCCAATATATCCTGACCAAGCATTCATCGGCCAAGAACGGCAGCAGGAGCCAGGAAAACATGGCTAAGGAAACATCAAACATGATCGATTTTATCCTTTGCTGTAACAGCAGGGAATCAGTCGTGACCAGAATGTTCCAGCAGATCAAGAAATCCGAACCTGTTGTACTTGCCCTGACAAAGTTCCCCCAGGAGCACTACACGAATCTGTGCAGGGAGATGTACAGAGGCAAGAAGGTAAGCTGAAGGAGGCTGTGTTCTTATGAAAAAGACAATGAGTAATGAGAAGAAAGAAGCCCTGGATATTGTATTAAACACAATAAAGCAATGTAAGAAAAAATACTGGGAATTTACCGAGGCATTCAATATTTTTAAGCCTGTGCCGTTTAATGACGGAAGGGAGATACCTTTGTCATCGGACGGAGAGAAGCTGTATTTTTCACCGAAGAAGGTTATGAGAGATTATGACAGGGATCAGTATGAAACCCTGTCGTATGAATTAATCCATGTACTTTTGCATATGATCTTTGATGATCCGGAGGAATACAGGAATACAGTTTCAAAGAAACTCCATAACGCATATACGGACATAAGGATTGATTTGATCCAGTATAATCTGGAAATATCAAATGAGGACAGTGAACAAGGCATGTTATGGGGCTTTGGATCAAAACCGGCACTTCGGAATTACTTCGCTTTTTGCAGGTTTATAGATGGAGGAGAGAAACTTCCGGACACTTTTTTTGAGTTAATAAGAGAAAAGAAGATGTGCAGAAAACTTATTAATGATCAGAAAAGGATCAGTGATCTGTATGAGAGGGATGATCATGAACTGTGGCTGAAACAGCCAAGTATAGTTATAAGGATGAAGTGGGATAAGGTAAGGGAAGACCTTGGCCTTTTCAAGAAGGACTGCGAAGAGCATAGGATAGGGGAAGGACTGAACACAGAGGTTTGCGGCGATCGGGGAAACAGGAAAAATTACAGCGACCGGAAGATGATCATGGAATTGCTCGAAGAAGGCGGCGGTTATGAAAGGTCTGAGGAATATGGATACGGATACGGAAGGCAGTCGGGAAATAATGCTGACAAATATAAGGCGGCAGATGAAAAGGGCAGGGATTATACAGATATCATACGTGACTTCTTCAGAGAATCGGAAGGACAGAGAGAAGATCCGGAGACGATAGACAGAATGATGTACAGTTACGGATTTGAACTCTACGATGATGTTGCACTGATAGAGCCGTCGGAGGAAACGGAGAAAATGAAGATGGGAACCGTTGCGGTTGCGATCGATACGAGCGGATCTTGCTCCGGTCCGATAGCGGGACGTTTTCTTCGAGAGATCTCGAATATTTTTAAGGATATCTTAAGAACAGGAGAATTTGAACAGATAGTCTTCTACCAGTGTGACTGCGAGATACAGCAGAAGAAGATAATTAATGATCCTTCGGATATGGATTTTGACAGCGGGGAGATCGAACTTTTCGGGTTTGGAGGTACATCATTTGTACCGGTCTTTGAAGATATAGATGAAATGATCGGGAAGGAAGGTAAGAAAGTGGATGCACTTTTCTATATGACAGATGGCTGTGGGAATTATCCGGAAAAGGAACCGTCGTACGAGACCTTTTTTATAATACCGGAAGACCAGGTTTCTGATTTCTGTACGGAGATCCCGGAATGGATAAACCGCCTTTCGATAAAGGAGGAGAAAGCGTTATGGTAAAAAGCAGAGAACCCATGATAATTGAAGAAAATTTCCATGATTATGGATGGTGTAATCAGAACAGCGGCATCCTGATAACAAAAAAGTCAAAGGACAGAGCCAAGGATTTTGACACTATAAAGGAGTATCTTAATGAGATCGCCGATGGAAACAAAGATCATAAGATCGGGATATATATGAAGGTCCCGTATGCGGACAAGGAATGTTATGTGGTCGTGGGACCGACATTTGCGGCGCTTATGTTAAGGGACTATGAACTTACGGAAAGAGTCTTACAAAGAGAAAAGAAACTTGAGCTGGAAGGCTATATCATTACATGTAAGGATTACAATAAACAGGGTATATGGATATGTCTGGATGAACTGTTCCTTGCGGATATGAGCATACCGGCACAGCTTCTTAAATCTCTTCATGAAAGGATAGTGAAAAAAAGGGGTTATACAGTCTTATGCGATATCTGCGGCAATGATCTTCTTCAGGTGATGGATGCAGGATTTACGGAATGTTATGATTTTGGATTCGGAAAAGGAAAAGCACCGTTTGGAAACAGGTTCGAATGTCTTAAAAAGAAGTGCCCGGAGATGTTAGAAGCGATGATAGAAAAAATGGCGACGGATCACCAATGCAGATCCGTTATTGCCGACAGGTATGAGAGAGATGATGCGGTGGCAATGTGCCGTTTGATATACAGATATTCGGGAAACAGACATAAGGAAGTCCTTGAATATTTTAGGACGGAAACACAGATAATAAAAAATGAATGCATTTTCCCGCACCCCGTGCCTGAATATTACGGTAAAGATGCAAAAGCTGTGTACAGGCTGTTGAAGGGAGACAAAGATGTATTAAAGGAGTACGCAAGGATATTGCTGTACGTTACAACCATCCATGACATAAGGGAGATCAACCGTATAGCAAAGGAAATTCTAAATGACAGATCAAACAGTGATTGGACCGTGGACGACCTGAGGCTCCTTTTCTACGGAAAACCGAACAGTGATCCGATATTTGCCGATCTTCACAATAACAGAATTCCTTTGGCAGTAGAGGGCAGCATACCCCTGGGAGAATATTATGTTGAGTATCTTGCAAAACTTATGGCGAAAATAAAGGCATTCACAGGGAAAAAACTGACGATATCCGGAAGCAGTGCGCTTATGTATGAATACTTCAAGGCTGTTGAGGATTTTGATTTTGTGGCTGAAAATATACCTTCGATGAACAGTCCGTTCGGATCTCCGTTTGTACAGGATCCTGAAGACAGAGTCAGAGATTTCAGGAAGATAATGAAGCAGTTTATTTCAAAGATCGATAATTATGAGTACAGTGAGCCGAGGACAAGGTATGAGACATTGCTGGTAAAACTGGCGGATGAGGAACTGATGGTGTGGCATTTCGAGAAAGGAATGTTAAGGACCGATAAGATACCGGATTACATACAGACCGCGATAAAGTTAAAAAGGACTTATCTTCTGCCGTGCCTTACGGCCTATCAGGACTGACAGGAATGGATCGCAATGCAAAATACAGAGCAAATAGAGGGTGATTATGGGACAGATTGTGGTATAATTACTTATAATGCATCATCGGAGGAATACGGGATGGA
>ONTX01000395.1 GCA_900320825.1 uncultured Lachnospiraceae bacterium
AAAGAGTCAGGGGGATATTGGATATCGTTTCCTGATTTTCCAGAATGTATGACTCAGGGAAATACTGTAGAAGAAGCATATAAAATGGCGGTTGAAGCTATCGGCATTTGCATTGATGAAAGATTGAAAAATGAAGAAAAATTACCAAATGCATCTGCCCCCGCTGATATCCTTGTAGAGGAGGGTGATTTCAGCTGTCTGATTGAGTTTGATCTGTTGCATTATCGCAGGACTCATAACAGTAAATCGGTCAAAAAAACCCTTACGATACCTGAATGGTTAAATGAAGCAGCTGTAGCGCAGAATATTAATTTCTCCCAAGTTCTTCAGGAAGCTCTTCTTCAAAAAGTAGGTTTTTGATGAGATTAATCAAATGAAATTTTCAGTCATAATAGTATCCCTCAACGCTGGGAACAAATTAATAAAGACGGTTAATTCGGCTCTTTCACAAAAAGATGTGGAATTTGAGATCGTGATAAAGGACGGGCACTCAAAAGACGGCTCCCTTGATGCCGTGCGTCTTCTTAATGACAGGAGGATCAGACTCTTTGAGCAGGATGATACCGGTATTTACGATGGAATGAACCAGGCCATTACCCACGCAGAAGGTGATTTCTTTATCTTCATGAACTGCGGGGATTATTTTTATGACGAATCTGTGCTTGCACGTTTTGCCGAAGCGGCTGCTGAAAACGGGTTCTCCGGAGATGAAGGATCGTCCCGCCCCCTCATTCTCTACGGCAGCAGATACTCCCGTCTCACCGGTAATGTGGAGCACATCTCTCCCAGGATCACGCCTCTTGTGTGCTACCGTAATATCCCCTGCCATCAGGCGATTCTGTATTCAAAGGATAATTTCGAAAAGAGACTTTACCGCCCCGAGTACAAGGTTCGTGCGGATTATGAGCATTTTCTCTGGTCCGTTTTAAAGAATAATGCAAAGACTGTTTACGTGGATCACCCCGTCTGCATCTATGAAGGCGGCGGTTATTCCGAATCTCCGAAGGCCATAAAACGCTCTGCGGCAGAGCACAAGGAGATTACCCATATGTATCTTACAAAGTGGCAGCTTTTTTACTGCAGGCTTTATATGATCGTAACCCTCCAGCCCCTAAGGAAGCGCCTGGCATCAGGAAGGCTTTCGGGACTCTATAATTCATTTTTGAGACGTTTATACCACGGCGGCTAACCTGCAAATGTACTGACTTGACTATTCTCAAAATCATCATCATTATTTTTCACAAATTTTGTCCCGCACTCTAAATTTTTCTAAATCCCATCCGATATATTCTCTGTAAGGGCATTTATACCCTTTGATGGGTGACCTGAAAATCACATACGAAACGGAAATAGTTTTTGTGCACGGATGCGAAAGAAAGCGTAGTTTATCCGTGCTTTTTTGTTGAATATTTTAAGATTTTCTCTGTATTTTAAAGCCTGAATCGGATATAATGTATCATAGTATGGATTAATTTCAGATCACTATCCGAAAGGGGTTTTAAAATGGCAGCACTTGATATAGGAATCGACCTGGGGACCGCATCAGTCCTCGTTTACATAAAGGGTAAGGGAGTTGTTCTTAAGGAGCCCTCAGTTGTGGCTATCGACAAGAACACCAAGTCCGTAAAGGCCATCGGCGAAGATGCAAGGCTCATGCTCGGTAGGACACCTGCAAACATTGTAGCGGTAAGGCCTCTGAAGCAGGGTGTCATCTCCGATTACCAGATAACCGAGAAGATGATGAAGCACTTCGTTCATAAGGCAGTGGGACACAGACTCCTCAGAAAGCCCAGGATTGCTGTATGCGTACCTTCGGGAGTTACCGAAGTTGAGAAGAAGGCGGTTGAGGACGCAGCATATATGGTAGGAGCTCGTGAGACCCTCATCATCGAGGAGCCCATCGCAGCAGCCATCGGAGCGGGAATTGATATATCCAAGCCCTGCGGGAACATGATAGTTGATATCGGCGGCGGTACGACGGATATAGCGGTCATTTCCCTGGGAAGCGCGGTTGAGAGCGCATCCCTCAAAGTTGCAGGTGATGATTTTAACGACGCTATCGTACAGTACATGAGAAAAAATCACAGTCTCAGCATAGGTGAGAGAACCGCTGAGGACGTGAAGATAAAGATAGGAACCTGTTTCCCCCAGAATGAAGTCACCAGGATGGAGGTTAAGGGACGTCACATAGTAAAGGGACTTCCCACATCCGTTGAGGTAACCAGTGAGGAAACCACACAGGCACTTGAAAAATCAACCAGCAGTATCGTTGATGCCATCCACCAGGTTCTTGAGAGAACTCCCCCCGAGCTTTCTGCGGATATCGCGGACAGAGGCATAGTCCTGACAGGTGGCGGAGCGCTTTTAAGAGGCCTTGAGGACCTTATCACCGACAAGACCGGAATCTCCTGCATCACCGCAGAGGATCCCATGACAGCGGTAGCTATCGGAACCGGAAAATATGTTGAATTCATTTCAACTTTCAGGAATACCATAGAGTAAGGCACTGATACGGCAGATTAAGAGGAACTAAGTATGGTCAAGGGATTATATACCGCATATACCGGAATGCTCAATGAACAGAACCGTATGGATGTTCTGAGCAACAACATGGCAAATGTTACCACTGTCGGTTACAAAAAAGAGGGTACCACCAGCCAGTCCTTTGACAAGATCTTGGACCTCAAGATCAAGGATTCCACCGTTGATTACAATCTTGCCACAAGAGAAGGTTACACAAGCCGCGGAGTCAAGATCGGTGAAAACTACACCGACTGGTCCCAGGGCGGATTCAGGATTACCGGTAACACATACGATATCGCCATCGGCGGAGACGGATTTTTCGCTGTAGAGTTTAAGAACAAAGCCGGTGAGACCAGCACCAAATACACAAGAGCCGGAGAGTTCCAGCTTGATAACCAGGGAAATATCGTAACCCACGAAGGTGATTATCTTCTTGACACCCAGGGCCGTCACATCAAGGTAGATCCTCTTAAGGACACCACAATTGACAGACAGGGCAGGGTCATTCAGGACGGCAGAACTCTTGCCACCATCCAGCTTACTGATTTTGAAGATTACGATTATCTTGAAAAATACGGCGAGACCTATTATCAGCCCCTTGAAGGTGCGAAGATGAAAGCCGGAACCGGAGAGATGTACAGCGGATACCTTGAAGCATCCAATGTATCCACGGTGCAGGAAATGGTAAATCTCATCACCATCTCAAGACAGTATGAGAGTAACCAGAAGATAATCCAGACAATAGACAACACACTTGAAACTGCGGTAACCCGTATCGGAAAAGTTTAATGTAAGGAGATGAGCATATGGTAAGAAGTTTATGGACCGGCGCAACCGGAATGATCGCGCAGCAGACCAGTCTCGATAATATTGCCAACAACCTCGCTAACGTTAATACAACGGGATTCAAGTCTCAGAGCGTTGAGTTCAAGAATCTCCTTTATCAGACACTCCAGACCAAGACCACATCCGCAAACGGCGACACAAAGCCGGGGTCTGCACAGGTAGGTCTCGGAACCAGAGTATCATCTCTTAATACTTCATTTTCACAGGGATCATTTTTCGCATCCGAGAATCCCACCGCATTTGCAATTTCCGGAAGCGGATTTTTCGGAGTAAAGGCTTCCGACGGTCAGGTATATTACACCAGAAACGGTAACTTCGGATGGACTCTTGCATCCAACGGCGGCAACATGCTTGCAACCAGCGACGGTTATCCCGTTCTTGATACAAGCGGAAATCCCATAATCCTTGATTCCAAATACACAACTTCAAGGATCACCGTAACAGGCGATGGTGACATCTGCTATCCCGATGACAAGAACAATCCCCAGCCCATCGGAAAGAAGATCGGCCTCTGGCAGTTCAACAATCCCAACGGTCTTTCAAGAGAAGGCGACACCCTCTTCAAGGAGACTGCGGCAAGCGGAAGATCTATTAACGAATCAAGTTCCACCAATGTTAAAAAGAGCACTGTAAACCAGGGATACCTCGAAGGTTCCAACGTTCAGGTCGCAGATGAGATGGTCAACATGATCACCACCCAGCGTGCGTACGAGCTTAATTCCAAGGTCATCACCACCTCGGACACCATGCTCGAGGAAGCCAATAACCTGAGAAGATAATTAGGGTTATAAGCGAAGAGTAATAATGATTCTGCAGGAGATCAGATAAATGGATATCGGCAACATCTCAAGTCTCACAGATTATTATAAGTCGGTAACGGGACAGACTAAAGGCTCAAATCTTGCAAACGAGCTCTCCGGTAAAGCTGAAAAAGCCAAGACCGATGACGAGCTGATGGATGTATGCAAACAGTTCGAAAGTTACCTTCTTGAGCAGGTCTTCAAGAACATGCAGAAGACCGTTATCAAAAATACCGATGAGTCCAAGGATGCATCCACCGAGAATCTTGTGGATTTCTTCAAGGAGCAGACCATTCAGGAACTTGCAACCCAGTCCACCGAAAAAAGCGGACTCGGACTTGCGCAGCAGCTCTATGAACAGCTTCGAAGGAATTACGGAATGGATGAAAATTACGTTCCCGCCGATCAGGTTGCAAATCTTAATACAGCCAATATCAAAACAGAAGATTAATTCTTAAAGAGTATTTATCTTGGATTTTTCCGAAGAAAAGATCACACTCAAAGGCCATATCAAAAAAATACTTTTCAGAAGCGCTGACGGTAAGTACAGCGCTCTTGTCATGTCCGCGGAAGAAGACGAAGAGACCATAGTCGGATTCATGCCGGATCTTTCAGAGGGTGATAACGTTGAAATCACCGGTCAGTATTTTGATCACCCCAAATTCGGTATACAGTTCAAAGTCAGTTCCTATAAGGTCATCCCTCCCGCAGATTCCCGTGCCATGGAAAGCTATCTTGCTTCCGGTGCAATAACCGGCGTTGGTGAAAAACTTGCGGCAAGGATTGTTTCTAAGTTCGGGGACGATACTTTCAGGATCATCGAAGAAGAACCGGAAAGGCTTGCTGAGATCAAGGGCATCAGCAAGAGAAAAGCCATGGAGATAGCTCTTGCCATGGAAGAAAAAAAGGACATGAGGGAGGCTATGGTCACCATGACCGCCCTGGGTCTTTCCCAGACCATGGCCGTAAGGATATACGAAAACTACGGAGCTTCCTGCCTTGATATCTTCAGGACCAATCCCTATAAGCTTGCCGAGGATATCCGCGGCATAGGCTTTAAGACAGCTGATGAACTGGCGGTTAAGCTTGGTATATCACTTGATTCCGAGGACAGGTGCTGCTGCGGCATTCTCTACGAACTTCAGTATTATGTTCAGGAAGGCCACTGCTATACCCCGGAAGATGAACTTATTAAAGGCACCGAAGAACTTCTGGGCCCAAGCCATTCCGACATCAAAAAGTGCCTGGACGAACTTGTCCATGCGGGCAAGGTAAAAAGGGATGGGGACAAGATCTACCTTCCATCTTATTATTATGCCGAGCTTTCCTGTGCCAGGATGCTGGTTGAAAAAAATGTGAAGATGATTGGCGGTCTCCCGGGTCTTGATAAGAAGATCGAGAAGGATATCATGGCAATTGCAAGGGAGGAAGGTTATGAAACCGACGATCTTCAGATAAGTGCCGTGAAGGAGTGCATTAAAAACGGTCTCTTTATCCTGACGGGAGGTCCCGGAACAGGTAAGACCACCACCATAAATATCATCATTAAATATTTTATGGAGCAGGGAAATGAAGTGGTCCTTGCAGCTCCTACCGGAAGAGCGGCAAAAAGGATGACTGAAGCCACCGGTTATGAAGCAACCACCATACACAGGCTTCTGGGGGTGGCAGCCATGCCCGATGACTCCGGGGTTAACGTGATATTTCAGAAAAATGCGGATGAGCCCATAGAAGCTGATGTCGTTATAATTGACGAAATGTCAATGGTTGATATCATGCTGTTTAAGGCGCTTTTAACTGCGGTGCCCATTACCTCGAGGCTGATCCTTGTGGGAGATGCTTCTCAGCTTCCAAGTGTGGGTGCCGGAAATGTTTTAAGTGATATCTGCTCCTGTGACTTTTTCCACATCGTTAAGCTTGAGAAGATCTTCAGACAGGACGAGACCAGTAATATCGTTATAAATGCCCACAAGATCGACGCCGGAGAGCATATTGAACTTTCGTCAACAACCAAGGACTTTATTTTCTTAGAGAGAAATGATGCTTCCGTGATCCGTCAGACCATCGGTTGGATGATCTCCGAAAAGCTTCCGTCCTATATCGGATGCGATGCCATGGATATCCAGGTGCTGACTCCCATGAAAGTCGGCAATATGGGTGCAACATCTCTCAACAGGTTTTTACAGTCTGTTTTAAATCCCGCATCCCCTGACAAAAAAGAATACATGTTCAGGGATACTCTTTTCCGCGAGGGTGACAAGGTC
>ONTX01000262.1 GCA_900320825.1 uncultured Lachnospiraceae bacterium
CGGTATTGGAATAAAAGAAGAGGACATTCCCAGGATTTTCGGAGATTTTCAGAGGCTTGATGAAGATCGTAACAGAGGGATAGAAGGTACGGGGCTGGGGCTTTCCATAGTAAAGCGTATGGCCTCTCTTATGCAGGGAAATATTGAGGTTACCAGCAAGTATGGGGAAGGTTCGGAATTTACCGTAACACTGCCACAGAAGATATGCAAAAAAACTGCGGATAAAACCAATGAAGAAGTAAAAAAAGCAAAGATTTCAGATGCGATAACATTCAATACACCGGAATGTCATTATCTTCTTGTAGACGATAATAAACTTAACATAATCGTAGCCAAAAGGTTACTGGAGAAACTAAACGGTAATATCGATACCGCCATGAGCGGATATGAGGCTCTGGATAAAATGAGATTGAATAAATATGATCTTATTTTCATGGATCATATGATGCCTGAACTTGACGGAATAAAAACCTTCGAAATGTCTCTTGAAGACCCGGAGAATCTGAATGTAAGTACTCCGGTTGTTATGATGACGGCTAACGCTTTAAGCGGTGACCGCGAAATATACTTAAGCAAAGGTTTTTCGGATTATCTCAGCAAACCTGTGGAGATCAGGGAACTTTTCAAGGTGGTTAAACAGTATGTTCCTGAAGAAAAGATTATTCAGATTTAAATATAATATTGATCATTTAGGGGAGATTTTTAACATGAAAAAGTTTATCGGTTGCGTATTGGTCTTATGTAGTATTTTCTCACTTACTGCCTGCGGCGGAAATAATCCGGATGCAGGAACCGGAGAATATACGCCTTCTCTGGATAAAGATACAGAATGCAGCATAACCATTGCAGGAAATTATGACAACTTTGAAGCTCTGGAAGCAGAGTTTGACAGGTTTAATGAATATTATCCGAATGTTTCCTTAAGCTATGTCAAACTTGACGATTACAACAATATAATCGGAACGGCTCTTGAAGGTAATGACAAGCCAAATATTTTCTTTTCGTATGCATGGATGATCGGAAATGAAAAATACGGCAATGTATGCTCTCATATGGAGGATCTGTCCGATCCTTCACTTGGCATTGATCTTGAATGCATACGTCCGGGACTTATCAATCATGATGATGAGGGACATGTAAAGATGGTTCCGGTTTTTTCCAGAAGCTACGGAATGCTTGTGAATAATGACCTGTTTGAAAAGGAAGGATTGAGTGTTCCTGCTTCACTGGATGAACTGCTGAAGGTATGTGAAGAGTTTAAGGCTAAGGGTTATAACAGTCCCATGATGGGTTACAGTCAGAAATCCTCAAGCTGCTTTATGTACACTGTTGCATATCCTGCCTTTGTTGCAACCCTTGCTGAAAATCCGGAAGCTTTAAAGCTTGCAAATGATCTTGATCCTTCTGCGGGAGAATATATGCGTCCGGCACTGGAAACCGTAGAAAAGCTGATCGATAGCGGATGTATAGATATAAATGAGTGTGAGAAGATTGAGGATAATTATACTGAAGTAATACTCCGTTTTTTTGAAGGTGACGTACCCATGATGATCTGTGCGGGAGATACTGTTTCAGGTACCAGAAAAAGGGAAAGCCAGTCCGAAGCTTTTTCGGAATCACCTTTTGTTTATACTTTTAATCCCATTCCGATCACAAATGAAGGCGGATATTTCCTGGACAGTCCTTCGGTTGAATTTTCCGTAAACAAAGACTGCGATGATCTTGATATGACCAATGAGTTTATGCGTTTTCTCATCACCGATAGAGAGCTTGATGAGATGGCTTCCGTTAAACGTTTAGTCACCCCCACATCTGATCTTTCTTTTGACTCGGTATATGCTCCTTTTGGAAAAGTTACTGCGGATCGCACCATGTCACCCGAGGTACTGGGAATTACAGATCTTCTTACGGTTCAGATAAGAGTTGCCTCATATCAGGTGGGTAAAGGAGAAATATCCATCGATGATGCGGTTTCATTGTACGGAACCTTCGAATGATCGCGTAAAAACAGCGTTTTTATGGTATAATAATGGGGTATTGTTTTAGATACAAAGATACCTTGGAGGGTGCCTTGTGAAAAAAGCACTGGTCATTATACCCAATCTTCTCATAATCGGATTTATCCTGCTTTTTGTCATCAGGTATGCAAATTTCAGGGCAGAAGAAAGTAACCGGATCGTAATTGAAGATTACGAGAAAATGACGGTAACCGTTGATCAGATCATCACCAACTACCTGGAAGATGAGCAGCATCTGTGTGATATCTGGTCTAATTATATAAACGGATCCGCAGAATCGGGTACTCCCATGACTGCGGAAGAAGCTGTTTCATATATCAGAAAAGCTAAAATATCCCCTGAGATATCCGGTCATCTTATTTTTATGGATGATCCCGGTCTTTGTGGGATTTCCTCAGCCGAAAATCCCGTTAATCCCGGAGATTATTCGGTTTCTTATAAAAATATATCCATCTTCGACAATCTGGATAGTGTGAGTGATAAAGACGGCGTTGTCAATCTTACAAGAGCTTATACCAATCCTCTTAACGGAACACAATCCATAGCTTTCATGAATAATGTAAAAGTCCTTGACCCCGCTACCGGTAAGATAAAGACCGGGCTTTTGATGCGTGTTGTTCCGTTAAGCATGCTGGAACAAAAACTTGTATTTTTGAAGGGAGAGTATGAAAGCGTTGAAATAGGTCTTGTGGATAAAGACGGTTACTATGTCATTCACGGAAAATCCCTTAAAAACAACAATTTTTTTGAATATTACAAGTCATATAATGATGTTTCAAAAGAAGAATTTGAGGCTGTCAAAAGTGAGATAATTGGCGGCGTCGGATCCATGATTATCAAAAACTCTAAGGGAGAAGACTGTCTTTTGTCCTATACGCCTCTTGAATCTTTAAAGGTATGGTATCTGCTCGCCTATATTCCATTGGAAGATCTTGAACAAAACAGTGTTGTCGACTGGCTTTTGCCCGGAATCGTTGCATTCGGTCTTGCTGCTTTGCTCATATATAATTTCATTGTATTAATGCTATATAACAGAAAGCTATCCGAAACAGCACAGCAGGCCAATCAGGCAAATGAAGCCAAGTCTTATTTCCTTTCCACCATGTCCCATGATATTCGTACTCCCATGAATGCCATACTGGGTCTGAATGAAATGGTGCTTAGGGACTCACAGGACGAAAAAATCATAAGCTATTCCGAAAATATCCGGACCGCCGGTAATACGCTTCTTGGACTTATTAATGATATCCTTGATTTTTCCAAGATAGAAGCGGGAAGAATGGATATAATAAATGTGGACTACAGCTTTGTATCCGTATTGAACGATCTTGTAAATATGGTACAGAAGAAAGCAGAAGACAAGGGTCTTGCTTTCAATATGGATATAGACAGCGGAATCCCTTCAATACTTCACGGAGATGAGATAAGGATCAAACAGGTCATAACCAATATTCTTTCCAATGCCGTTAAATATACAAAAGAAGGATCCATTACTTTTTCCGCAGGATTTGAAAAAATCCCGGAGAAACCCGGATCCATTATATTAAAAATCAAGATCACCGATACCGGTATAGGCATTAAGCAGGAAGATATGGATAAGCTGTTTAAAGCTTTCGAACGTATCGAGGAAAAAAGAAACCGCAACATAGAAGGCACCGGTCTTGGAATGACTATATCCCGTAGTATCCTTTCCATGATGGGAAGCAGCCTTAATGTTGAAAGTGTATACGGAGAAGGTTCATCTTTCTCATTTGATCTTGAGCAGACGGTTATTAAATGGGATCCTATCGGTAATTATCAGGATGCATACAAACATTCATTAAAAGAGATCAGAAACTACCGGGAGAAATTTACCGCACCGGATGCTAACATCCTTGTTGTTGATGATATACCTGTTAACCTTACTGTATTTGTCAGCCTGCTTAACAGAACAAAGATGAATATAGATACCGCAGGAAGCGGTGATGAAGCTATCAATCTGTATAAAACCAAACAGTTTGACATCATCTTTCTTGACCATATGATGCCTGATAAAGACGGTATAGAAACCCTTACGGAAATGCATGGCATTACCGGCACTCCCAATGATAAGACGCCTGTAATATGTCTTACGGCAAATGCAATATCGGGCATGAGGGAAATGTATATAAGTGCAGGCTTTGATGACTATATCACCAAACCCATAGATCCCGACAGACTGGAAACAATGCTTCTTGCCTATCTTCCTAAGGAAAAAATAGCGCCTCCGGATAGTGATCATAAGGATGATGATTTATCTGTACCTGAATTTCTTTATTCCGTACCGGGGCTTGATGTTAATTCGGGAATAAGCCACTGCGGGTCTGCATCATCATATATGACAACTCTTAAAACATATCTGGACACGGCTGAAAATAATGCTGATGATATAGAAGAGTCCTGGATGAAAGGTGATATAAAAAATACTACTATACGTGTCCATGCGCTCAAGTCAACATCAAGAGTGATCGGGGCACTTGAACTGGGTGATCATGCCGAAGTTCTTGAAAAAGCCGGTGATAAGGAAGATAAGGATAAACTTGAAAAAGAGATTCCCATATTGCTTGAAGAATACAGAAAAATGGCGAAATCTCTTGAGCCTTTAAATGAAAATCAAACTGAAAGTAATGATGATACGAAACCGCTTATTTCTGATGATTGCCTGAAGGAAGCTTATACCGCACTGGTGGAATTTTGTAATGCATATGATTTTGATTCTGTCGCACATGTGGTTGAATCCCTGAGTGTTTACAGTATGCCTGAAAATGAAAAGTCAAGATATGAACTGCTTGTGAAAGCTGTTGATAATTATGATTATGATCTTATTCCCGGAATAATTGACAGGGGGAAACAATGATGAGTACTAAAATTCTTATAGTCAGCCGCGGGGCAGGTTTTATGATGGATGCACTTGATTCAAATCTTAAAAAGAGCGGATTTGAAACAGTCCATGCAGAACCTGTAGTACAAAGTATCGAACAGGTAAAGGAAGATACGGATATAGTTATCCTGCTTGCTGATGAATATGTATATGAATCTGCTGATGCCCTTGTTTATCTCAAGGATCTTTGCGAAGATGAGGAACTGCCTGTATGTCTTATAGGTTACCCGGGTGAAATGGATGAGATAAAACGCTACATTCCCGAAAGGTGCATCATAAAAGAGTTCAAGCGTCCGTTTGATGCCAGGAATGTTACCGATGAACTATTGTCTGTTGCAAAGATCACGGAAGAGAAAAAACAGGGAAAGCATATCCTTCTTGTGGATGACGATCTTACTTTTCTTAAGATGCTTCAGAACTGGCTTTCCGATAAGTACAGGGTTACTGCGGTAAAATCCGGAATGCAGGCGATCACTTATATTGCCAATCATAAACCGGATCTTATTCTTCTTGATTATGATATGCCCATAACTCCCGGTCCTCAGGTAATGGAAATGATCAGAAGCGAATTCACTTCTTCCGAGATCCCGATCATTTTTGTTACGGGCAAATCCGACAAGGAAAGCATTATGAATGTCATGAGACTTAAACCTCAGGGTTATCTGCTTAAGACTACTATGAAGGATGAACTCCTGGCATCCATTGATGAATTTTTTGAAAACAATAAATGGAAAAATAAATTTTGAGGTATAGGAAGCTGATGGAAGAAAGAGTTGTGGTTGTAGATGATGACGC
>ONTX01000478.1 GCA_900320825.1 uncultured Lachnospiraceae bacterium
AGAATTCGGTATAGATATGAAACTGACTAAAGGATACAAGCACCTTGAAGTGTATCACGAAGCCGTGGACATAATTAAAGAGTATCTTTAACTATTGCCTTCCCTCTCCTCGCGCTTCTTTCTTCTTTGCTCTCTGTTGTCCTTCTCGGACTCAAAGATCTCCACTGCGGCGTCTGTCAGCTCAGACGGCCATACCTTGCCGCTTGATGACACATTAGCCCAGGGGCAGAGCTTTTCATAATCATCATCCAGTACAACGGTATACGGAGGGCCACAGCGGTCATCGACATCCATGTACAGATGTCTTCCCTGATCTATCAGATGATATGAATCAATGTCATTCATATCCTCACGAAGGGCATTATATATTTCCGCATTGATCTCATACAGATGATAATATCCGCATCCGCTGCGCTCAGCGGTATACAGATTTCTTTCTTCATCGTAGCAGGCTTTCCAGTCGCATCCTTTTTTGAATTCCATGGCATTTACCTCTTTCTTGATTCTACCACAATTCCGTGCGTATTCGATTCGTAAAATAGTACATCCTTCTGAAAAAGAGCATTTTATCGTATAATATAAAAAGTGCAAAAAAACTGATCAATAAACGGATAGTACCATGTCACCCAAACCCACCATAAAACTCATATTGCTTTCACTTTGCCTTATTACCATGCTGTGCAGCTGCGGCTCGGGCAAGATCCAGACCCTGGACGTAAGCGGCATGCAGGAAAAACTTACACAGATGGGATACTGGAATGATACTTTTCTGGGGTATTCCGCTGCGGGCATATCCGATTGCGGCGGCCTTATAAACTCTTCCTGGAGCCTCTATTTTTACGATTACGGAAATGAGAAAAAAGCTCTTGACGATATGATGCCTATTTTCATACCGGACGATGCAAATACCTATACCGTGACGAAAAGATCAAATTATATTATCTACGAAAAAGTTAACGAATACGGCACTTACTGCCTCTATGTCAGGGCTGACAACACATTTCTTATGATGAACGGCCCCGGGCAGGATAAAGAAAAGATCCGGGATCTTGCAACTCAGCTTGGATATTATAAGTAAAATAGAAAGATCCGTTCAATGAAAGAAATATCGATAGAAGAACTGAATACCTGGCCGGAAGGCACATATGAACTCATAGATATCAGAGACGACGGCCTTGTTTCTTACGGAATGATCCCGGGAGCTGTCCATATTCCCATAGATACTCTGTGTGAAAATGCATCCGCAGAACTTGAAAAGACTGGCGCAGGCAAAAAACTTGTCTTTTATTGCGAGATCGGCAGAAGATCAAGAGAACTGGATGATATAGAATGCCTGCAAAACAGGGATATCTACAGCCTTGAAGGCGGATATGTCGCTTACGTAAAGCACGGAATGGAGGATGAATCCTCAAGAGAAGAAAAGCAGCAAAGGGCTGAAGAAAGTATCAGGAAAAAATTCCACAAGCAGCTTTTTACTCCATTTGCTAAGGCGTGCAAGACCTACAAGCTGATCAGCGAGGGAGACCATATCGCAGTATGTATATCCGGCGGAAAAGACTCCATGCTCATGGCAAAGCTTTTCCAGGAGATCAAGCTCCACAGACAGTGTAACTTCGACCTGACATTCCTTGTAATGGATCCCGGGTATAACAAAGAGAACCGGGAACTGATCGAAAGCAACGCAAGAGCCCTTGGAATACCCATTAAGATATTTGAAAGCGACATCTTCGATGCGGTGGATACCATAGATAAAAATCCCTGCTACCTATGTGCGAGAATGCGACGTGGATACCTTTACAGCAATGCCAAGGCTCTTGGGTGCAACAAGATAGCTCTGGGCCATCATTACGACGACGTCATCGAGACCATCCTTATGGGAATGCTTCACGGTGCCCAGATCCAGACCATGATGCCCAAACTCCACAGTACAAATTTCGAAGGAATGGAACTGATCCGCCCCATGTACCTGGTACGTGAGAGTGATATCTGTGCCTGGAGGGACTACAATGACCTGCATTTCCTGCAGTGTGCATGCCACTTCACGGACACCTGCACCACCTGTCATGAGGATGGAACAACATCTTCCAAGCGCCTTGAGACCAAGAAACTGATCGCTGAATTGAAAAAAACCAACCCCTTCATCGAATCCAATATCTTCAAAAGCGTGGAAAACGTTAACCTCGACACCCTTATCGGATACAAAAAGAACGGAGAAAGGCATCATTTTCTTGATGAATACTGAATATGAGCATATTGATCAAAGATACAACAAAAGAAGAGCGTGAGAGGATCGTAAACGAGTCCATCGGAAACGTAAACGGATCCTGCGACGGCTGCATGGCAGGCCTTGCCGAGATGTATCAGGACTACATCGACGGAAAGCGTGAGATCAGCGAGATCAACATGGCCTTCAGGGCACATTACGAATCCGGTGAGGAAGTTCCCCCTAGACAGTCCTGCGGATATATTAATTAGTGTGATCACCCTTTGTGTTTTGTGATAAAATGATATCAGCAGTAATAGTTATGGCACGGATGCCGGAGGTAGAGATATGAGCATTAATATCAATCCAAAAAACGATATGAGTTTTCTGTTCACCAATGCGTCTTCCAAGGACGGATTCAACTCCATGAACTGGATGAAGGATTACAGCCTTGTAAAAAGTGGTGCGTATTCCAAGCTGATGAAGGCTTATTACTCCGAGGATGATTCCAAGGAGACTTCCAAGGCTGCATCAAAAGCACTTTCCGATAAAGCTCAGCCCGTAAAGGAAAAAGAGACCGTTTCAGATTCCTACAATAAACTGTCATCTGCGGCAAAGTCGGTTCAGGATTCCGTGAAAAAGATCCAGGAACTCCCCGAGGATAAGACAGAGCCCCTTGTTTCAGCGGTTAAGGACTTTGTGACTAACTACAATTCCATGGTTGAAGCAGCAGGCAAGGGCGATATCAAAAACGATAAGAGCGTAGCCGGCAGACTGACCGCACTCAGCTCCCTTTCCACCGGTTATTCCGCAGAACTCGAGGCGATTGGCGTCAGCAAAACCGATGACGGAAAACTTAAAGTCGATGAAGATAAGCTCTCAAAAGCTGATGCCGCATCCGTTAAAAAGGTATTCGACAAGCACTCTTCATACGGAAACAATGTGAACGTCTCCGCAAACATGATCCAGAGCAATGCAAACTACGGTGCAACCAGGAATTCCATCTATGATGCGACTGCCCGTGCCAATGCCGCAGCAAGCAGCAGTATGTTCGATCTGTTCACCT
>ONTX01000264.1 GCA_900320825.1 uncultured Lachnospiraceae bacterium
CCCAGTATGATGACATCCCTATCCTTTACCGTAACACCGTCAGACTCGAAAGCCCTCATAAGACCAGGCATATCGGTGTTATATCCCTTAAATCCTCCGTCCGTTCTGACGAGAGTATTAACAGCACCGATCTTTTTTGCAAGAGGATCTATGTCCTTCAAAAAAGGGATCACTTCCTGCTTGTAGGGTACAGTGACATTGAGGCCCGTAAAACCAAGGGCATAAGCTCCTTCAACTGCCTTTTGTACAGAGCCCTCTTCCACGGGAAAGCAGGCATAAGCAAGGTTATATCCCGTTTCCGATGCAAGAAAATTATGTATTGCCGGGGACTTGGAATGAGCCACCGGATTTCCTATAAGTCCGCAGACCTTTGTTGTTCCGTTAATCTCTCTCATTTTTTACCTTTCCTAAGACCGGAGCGTTTTCTTTACGAATCCTGTTTTACGAATCCTGTTTTTGTCTGAGCTTTTTGTGATAACTTTTAAGCACGATCTTTTCAAGCTTTCTTTTTAAGACTATCTGTATCTCTTCCCTGGGGTCAATGGGTGAAGTGAGAACCGTCTCTATACCTGCCCTGTTTGCACCCCACACATCCGTAAAAAGCTGGTCTCCCACAAAAAGTGTGGATGAAGGATCCGTGCCCATCATCTCCATGGCGCGATTATAACCCTTTGTAAGGGGCTTACCTGCTTTGTGAATGTACAAGCTACCCACATCATCTGCAAAAGATTTAACCCGGGGCTCTTTATTGTTTGAAAGAAGCACGGTCTTAAAACCTAAATCCCGCAGTTTTCCGAAAAGTTCGATACTTCTTTCATCCGCAGGTGCACCGTGCATTACAAGAGTGTTGTCTATATCGTATATTATGCCTCTTTTCCCTGATTCAAAGTATTTTTCATAGGGGATATCATATGCCGAAGCTATTTCAATTGTTGGGTAAAATTTCCTGAACAAATATATTTCCTCTGCACTTATCTTCAGATTCCGTAATAAATGATATAATCTAAAAGGATTTTTGACAAATCTGTTTTATAAAGATGAAAAATCGTATTAGGCAGGAGGCTGACAAAAATGGAAAAAAGACTGCTTGATTATATGGCATATATGAAGGATATCGCAGAAAAAGCATCTTCGGGTAAATACTCCGAAGAAGAGATCGAAAACCTGAAAAAGCAGGCTCTTACCCAGATCTCATTCTTCCAGCACGAAAGACTGGTTCATCTCATAGTGACTATGACATTTGCCATAATGACAATGGTGATCCTGGTTGCCATATGCATGACATCCTACATACCTCTGATCGCTCTTGAGATCCTTCTTCTCGTACTCCTTGTTCCATACATCAGACATTATTACATTCTTGAAAACGGAACCCAGACCCTTTACAGGTACTATGACAGTCTGGAGGGTGTGGACTTTCTTAAAACCAAAAAATAAATGCCCCTTAATACAGCATACGGGCAGGGTAATGGCACCCTGCCCGTTTTTTGTAACTTTTATTTTATCATTGAGTGATATTCCTGAAGGGATCTGACGGGAACTCCCTCGCCGGAAAGCTCTGCCTTAATTCCCTCTGCGGTAGCTCTTGCTCCCGCAATGGTGGTGATATAAGGAACATGGTGCTTGATGGCATTCTGTCTTATATAGGAGTCGCTTACATCATCCTTCTTGGTGCTGGGAGTATCTACTATAAGATCGATCTCACCGTTCTTGATGGCATCCACGATATTGGGACGTCCCTCAAAGATCTTGTTGATACGTTCTGCCTTGATGCCGGCCTCAACGATCTTATCATATGTGGAACCGGTTGCGAGGATCTTAAATCCGTCATCCGCAAAGCTCTGTGCAATGGGAAGCAGATAAGGCTTATCCTTGTGGTTTACGCTGATAAGTACGGTTCCTGACAAAGGAAGCTCGGTCTTTGTTGCTTCTTCAGCTTTATAGAATGCTTTGCCGGCATTTTCGGATATACCGAGAACCTCACCGGTGGAACGCATCTCAGGCCCGAGGAGAGGATCTACCTCAGGGAACATGTTGAAGGGGAATACCGCTTCCTTGACTCCGTAGTAAGGGATGGTCCTGTCCTTAAGTCCGGGTACGGGTGAAGCAGCTCCTGTGATGGAACTCATCATGATCTCTGTTGCCAGCTTGACCATGTTGATATCACAGACCTTGGAAACAAGAGGAACGGTACGGGATGCTCTGGGATTTGCTTCAAGAACATAAACCACATCATCCTCTATTGCATACTGCATATTCATGAGACCGACAACATGCATTTCCTTTGCGATCTTTCTGGTGTAATCCTTGATGGTCTCAACCTGTTTTTCTGTAAGATGCTTGGAAGGAAGGATACATGCGGAGTCTCCGGAGTGGATGCCCGCAAGTTCGATATGCTCCATGACTGCGGGAACGAATACGTTCTCACCGTCACTGATGGCATCAGCTTCACACTCTGTTGCATTATGAAGGAATCTGTCGATAAGGATGGGTCTGTCGGGAGTAACGCCGACTGCCTCCGCCATATAGACATCCATCTGCTCGTCATCATGGACAACTTCCATTCCTCTTCCTCCCAGGACATATGAAGGACGTACCATAACGGGATATCCGATACGGTGTGCAATCTCCTTTGCTCCTTCAACGTCGGAAGCCATTCCGGATTCTGCCATGGGGATGGAGAGTCTTTCCATCATGTCGCGGAAAAGATCCCTGTCTTCTGCCATATCTATGGTCTCGGGTGTGGTTCCGAGAATGTTTACGCCATATTTCTTAAGGTCTGCCGCAAGATTGAGAGGTGTCTGTCCTCCGAACTGTGCGATGACACCAACGGGCTTTTCCTTCCTGTAGATGCTTAAAACATCTTCAAGGGTAAGGGGCTCGAAGTAAAGCTTATCGGAAGTATCATAGTCGGTGGAAACGGTCTCGGGGTTACAGTTAACGATAACCGTCTCATATCCCAGTTTCTTAAGCGCAAATGCGGCATGTACGCAGCAATAGTCAAACTCGATACCCTGTCCGATACGGTTGGGGCCTCCGCCGAGTATCATAACCTTCTTCTGATTATCTGAAGCTACGCTCTTATCCTCAATATTGTAGCTTGAGTAGTAATATGCACTGTCTTTGGTTCCGCTTACGTGTACGCCTTCCCATCCTTCGGTTACGCCTGCTGCCTCACGTGCATCACGGATCGCCTCTTCGCTTACACCGCAGATCTGTGCCAGATACTTATCTGAGAAACCGTCCTTCTTAGCCTGGGTTAGCATTCCTGTCTCGGGAACTTTTCCCTTTGAAGAAGCGATGATAGCCTCCTCCTCGTCAACAAGTTCCTTCATCTGCTCGATAAAGTACTTCTTGATCTTAGTCATCTCATAAAGCTCATCGATGCTTGCTCCCTTACGGAGTGCCTCGTACATGATGAACTGTCTTTCCGATGTGGGATTAACAAGCTCCTTCATAAGTTCTTCAAGACTCATGTCATGGAAGTTCTTGACATAGCCCAGTCCGTATCTGCTCTTTTCAAGGGATCTGATGGCCTTCTGGAATGCTTCCTTATAGGTCTTACCGATACTCATGACCTCACCTACGGCCCTCATCTGGGTTCCGAGATGATCGTCAACGCCCTTGAACTTCTCAAATGCCCATCTTGCGAACTTGATAACGATATAGTCTCCGTCGGGAACATACTTATCAAGGGTACCGTACTTGCCGCACTCGATATCCTTAAGATCAAGACCGCATGCAAGCATGGCTGAAACAAGAGCGATGGGGAATCCGGTTGCCTTGGAAGCAAGTGCTGAAGATCTTGATGTTCTGGGGTTGATCTCTATAACGATGATACGGTCAGTCTTGGGATCGTGTGCAAACTGGCAGTTACATCCGCCGATAACCTGTACCTTGTCTACGATACTGTATGCATACTTCTGAAGTCTGTCCTGAACTTCCTGTGAAATTGTAAGCATGGGTGCGGAACAGAAGGAGTCTCCTGTATGAACGCCCATGGGATCGATATTTTCGATAAAGCAGACTGTGATCATCTTGCCGGTTGAGTCTCTTACTACCTCAAGTTCAAGCTCTTCCCATCCGATGACCGACTCTTCAACCAGTACCTGATGTACCATGGATGCCTGAAGACCTCTTGCACAGACAGTCTTAAGTTCCTCAACATTGTATACGAGTCCGCCGCCGGAACCTCCCATTGTATAAGCGGGTCTGAGTACCACAGGATATCCCAGCCTTGATGCAATCTCAACAGCCTCATCCACGGAATATGCAACCTGGGAGCGGGCCATCTCAATACCAAGCTCATCCATGGTATTCTTGAACTCGATCCTGTCCTCTCCTCTTTCGATCGCATCAACCTGTACGCCGATGACCTTTACATTGTATTTATCCAGAACACCTTCTTTTGCAAGCTCGGAGCAGAGGTTAAGACCTGACTGGCCTCCGAGATTGGGTAAAAGTGCGTCGGGACGCTCCTTTTCGATGATCTGGGTAAGTCTTTTAACGTTGAGAGGCTCGATATAAGTAACATCCGCAGTCTCCGTATCCGTCATTATGGTTGCGGGATTGGAATTAACAAGGATTATCTCATAGCCCAGCTTTCTGAGTGCCTTGCAGGCCTGTGTACCTGAGTAGTCAAATTCGCATGCCTGACCGATGATAATGGGGCCGGAGCCGATGATCAGGATCCTGTGGATGTCTGTTCTTTTCATAAAAAAATCTTCCTTTCCGCCTGAATATATAACCCGATTTGGGTGTTTTCACACATTTATTCTCAACGAATTATATTACCACATAGGGAGTTTTATCATCAAGGGAATTTCTACTTCCTGACGAACCTGAAAACGTTTCCCTTATCCTCTTCGGACATTTCCCTGATGTAGGTCATATACATATCCGTAACATGGTCATTTCTTCCTTCAGATGCCAGTTTTTCAAGGGCCGATACGGCTTCGGATCTTCTTCCCAGATGGAACAGGCGGATAGCCTCCTTAAGATCTTCGGCATTACCCGATCTGACCTTTCTTTCCTTTTCATCCAGACAGTCAAGCACCTCATATACCGCCTTGACCTCATTTACTCCGGCAACCTGGACTATGCCCATGTATCTGAGGTCAGGAACTTCATCTTCTTTCATCCGGTCCAGCGTATCCTTGGATATGAGCATTGCGGTCTTATACTGCTTTGTCAGGGATTCCAGCCTTGAACTTAAGTTCACCGTATCCGAGATGACGGTTCCGGCAAGTCTTTCGCTCTCTCCCACTATTCCGACCATTGCCATGCCTGAATGGATACCTATACCTATATTGATATCACTTACCTTTAGTTCCGCTGAGGTGGCGGGATCATGTACTATCGCATGGTAAAGCTCTATTCCGCACTTTACGGCATCACCCGCATCTTCAAAAAGGGCCATTACCGCATCACCGATGTACTTGTCCACAAAACCGTTGTTTTTCCTGATGATGGGACCCATCTTGCCGTATATTACATTTACAAAGGCAAAGTTTTCGCTTGCGGTCATCATTTCGGAATTTACGGAAAAAGAACGGATATCACAGAAAAGCACCGTAAGTTCGCTGCTTTTTGCATCGCCCAGTGACAGGTCCGTAAATTTTTCTTTTCCCAGAAGCTCCCTGAATTTTTCGGGAACGAATTTATAATAAAAGCTTTCTGTTTCGTCCTTTTCCTTAAACAGAGTCTCCAGACTTTTGCCCATCTCGTTGACTTCGGCGCAGATCTGTCCAAGTTCATCCTTGGATCTGTAGTTTACCCTTGCGGAAAGGTTTCCTGCGGAGATCTCCCTCACCGTCTTTGTAGCTTTCTTGATGATCCTTAAGATATAAAGGACCGAAACCACGATCAGAACAACAATGGTTCCGATTATCAGAAAGCTGTACTCAAATACCTTAAAAAGGATATCCCTTCTCTGATTGTAGAAAATATCCCTGTCGGTACTGACGGAAAAATAATAATCTCCGCTTCCATATCTGTCATTTATCCTGGAAAAAGCAGATATCTTACTGTCATCTGATTCTGCCGCAAACATTGAGAAGATATTGTTATCAAGATAAATGTCGTCAGAACCCGGCAGCATTCCCGAAAGATTGGCACTCTCTTTCTCATAAAGAGGAACATAGATCTTGTCATCACCTGCAAGAACATAGGCTTCATTTATGTTTTTACGGTATATAACAGTAAATACATATGATTCACTCCAGTTCTGCAGTTTGTTTGAAGCAAGCTTTTGAAACTTTTCATTCAGGCTGCGGTACGAAGCACCTGTTTCTTCGTCAGTCTGCATCAGGTTCGAAAAATCAAATCCGTCAAACTCCGAAGATGCCAGCTCACAGATCATGGTTATCTCATTATTGATCCTTTCACCCATCTTTTCTTCGGAATAAGCATAAACACTTATGGCTATGGTTATGGCAAGTATCACAAAGACAGGAAGTATCAGCATCAGCTGTTTATAAAGGAGAGTCTTTTTACGGACGATCAGATGAATGACGATGCAATATATATCATAATTCAAGACATATGTGAGAAATGTATACAGATACATGATAAAAGAAGGATCAACATGAATGGTTGTCACTTTTTCGGAAATACCTGCATTTGAAAAAGTGAATATACCATCTTCAAGACATAGGACAAGCTGCTCTGAAGTGCCTTTCTCAGGCTTATATGAATCGAGGAACATGATCTTTGAGTCCTCTCTTCCGCTTATATCCTTAAGATCGATAATCTTAACGGCCTTTCCGTTTTTGAGCATATAAACAGAAGACGGATCTTCACTGCCTGCAAAATACAGATCCCCGCCCGAAACAACTGCCTGTGTAAAATAGGGGTTGTCTGTTTTTTCA
>ONTX01000165.1 GCA_900320825.1 uncultured Lachnospiraceae bacterium
AGTCCGCTATCCAGCGCATTCATAAGATCAAGCCACTCACCAAGTGTTACATGAATTCCGTGTTTTCTTAAAGATTCAAAGAAGTTTAAAAACATTGATCATTCAAAATTGGTATGGGTTACCTGTTCAAGATCTTCATCCTTCTTAACGACCACACCCACAAAGGGAAGCCTTTCCTTGATCCGGGCATAAGGAATACCTCCAAGCTGAAGTGCATTTACCCAGTCGATAAGTTCAGAAGTTGAAGGTTTTTTACGTATATCCCTGATATCACGGATCTGATAAAAAACATCCATAGCCTCAGAAAGAAGATGCTCTTCAACATCGGGGAAATGAACTTTCACGATCTGTTCCATAAGTTCCCTTCCGGGGAATTCGATATAATGGAAAATACATCTTCTTAAGAACGCATCGGGAAGTTCCTTCTCGGCATTTGAAGTTATGATAACGATAGGTCTATGCTTTGCCTTAACGGTTCTCTTGGTCTCATGAATATAGAATTCCATCTGATCCAGCTCCCACAAAAGGTCATTGGGGAACTCAAGATCTGCTTTATCTATCTCATCAATGAGAAGAACTATCTGCTCATCGGAATCAAATGCTTCACCCAGTTTTCCAAGCTTAATATAATGTGCGATATCATCAACACCGCCCTCTCCAAACTGACCGTCATAAAGTCTCTGGATAGTATCGTACATATAAAGACCGTCCTGGGCCTTTGTAGTGGATTTAATATTCCATATGATAAGCTTCTTGCCAAGAGCTTCAGCAACAGACTCGGCAAGCATGGTCTTACCTGTTCCGGGTTCTCCTTTAATGAGAAGCGGTTTTTTTAAAGCAATAGCAATATTAACCGAATCCATCAGTTCCGGACTTGCAACATAACCTTTTGTTCCTTCAAATTTTTCCATTATAATGTTTCTCCGTCAAAAAATCTTGCAATCTCTGATCTGAGCATTGCCATATTAATAGTCTTAAGAAGATAACCCTGGGGCTTTAAATGTATAACTCCCTTAACCGAGTCCTTATCGGATTTGGATGTAAGGAAGATAACGGGAATATCCCTTGAAGTTTCTTCGCTTCTTATCATCTCAAGGATTTCGGGACCCGTTGCGACAGGCATCATATAATCAAGCAGGATAAGATCCGCATGATTTTTCGCAAGCCATGTAAGAGCCTGTATCCCCGAGTTTGCCATATATACATTATATTTGTCCTTGAGCCAGTCTCTGATAGTTCTTAAATATGTAACATCGTCATCAACGATCAGGATACTTTTTTTATCTTCATTTTCCGTAGCAATGGTATGCGTATTCCTTAGAAGTTTTAACAGGACGTGCATATCAATGGGTCTTTCCAGCTTGCCGGCCAGGAAGTTGTCGGAAATATAATTTGAGATCAGGTTGAAATCGGAAGGCGAACCTATAAGTATAAGTTTAAGATCGTCATCATTACACTTATCCCTCAGATAAATGAGAAGATCTGTCTTGCCAAGCACGGACTCATCCAGATAAAGAAGGATGATCCTTTTTTCATCTATTCTCTGATTTATATTCGCACTTTCAGTGGAACAAAAAGAACACATAAAACCGTCTGCTTCAAGCTTTGCTTTAATGGCGTTTACCATAAAGCCCTCTGCTTTACTGATAAGCAATACCGAATCCGTCATAATGCCTCCTTTGCACTCTGAACCACTTTATCCCAGTTAAGTTCATCGAGCCCCTCTCTTATCTTTGCAATTCTTTCGGAATCTTCTTTTTCAAAACTGTAATTATCAAGCTGACCAAGTATCAATTCGATACTGTCATAATCCATCATTGAACCAAGTTCAAAAATTGACGAATAAGCATCCTTAAGCATCTCAGGGTCGGCAGGAACCTTATCCGAATTATCGGATTTATTTTGACCCGCAGCGATACTTGATGCTATATCATCATACATACTTAAAAGTGCATCGGTCTTCTGCTTAATAAGATCGATATCTTTTCTGTTACCCGCCTGTTCAAGTTCAAAGGCCATTTCCGATAGTTCAAGAGCTCCGATGATCCTTGCGGAACTCTTAAGAGCGTGTACCTGTATGGTATATGCCTGGATATCTTCCTCTTCATAGAACTTACGTATTTCTGAAGATTTCGTCTGTGAACTGGAGGCAAAAATATCCAGAGCCCTTACAAAACCTTCTCCGGAACCGCAATTACCTATACCGGTATCTATGTCTATACCCTTGATTCCCGATATATATTCAGGAATGGCAAAATCATCTTCCACAGCGAAAGAATCTTCTAAAGGTTCTTCTGCTTCTGCAGCAGGAATACCTCCCGGAATAGCATAAGGATCTATTTCAGGAACCGGTGCAGAGTAAAGGTCATCTTCTTTCTTTTCATATCTTCCGGAGCCCACTACAAAGACCTTATCCTTGGGCAGATATAATAAGAGCATGGCATCAATGACTTCAGGGCCGCACCCGTTCTCAATATAGTCCGTAAAGTTCTCATATAATACGGCAGGATCTTTTACGGTACCGGAATTGATAATGGATACTGAAGGAGATGAAATATTATTCCAGATATACCCTTTTACGGCCCTGTTATTTCTTGCTTTAAGATCCTCTTCCACAAAGATCATGTCATATTCCACAGTGGATAAAAGATGAAGACAGTCATCACCGTTATAGGCAATGTCAATCCTGGACATAGTGGTAAGAAGAAGTCTGGCAATACGGGATATCTCTTCCCTTGCCATACCGGCAACAAGGATCCTGCAGCCGGGAGCAATAACAGGTCTTGAGAAAGTAGACGCCAGCATAAAACGGGAAATTCCTACGGAATCGTTATATTTTACAAGTGTTTCCATCATAGCAACCGGAAGGTATTTTCCGATAACTCTTAAGATGGAACCGCCGGAGAAGGGCTTGGGAATATAGGAGTCAAATCCCTCCCTTAAATATTTTTCCTTCTCTCCCTTAACAGCATTTGCTGTAACGACAATTATGGGCGTCAGATCACAGAGTCCGTCATTTCTGATAATGTGCATTGCATCTATACCATCCATGCCGGGCATCATATGATCCATGAGAATAAGATCATAGGAACATTTTCTGACTTTATCGATTGCTTCAAGTCCGTTAACGGCAGTATCGGTTGAAAAACCGAAATTACCAAGGATCCTTAAAAGCAGTTCCATATTAAGTTCATTATCATCAACGCAAAGAATCTTGTACTGCGCAGAATCTCTCTTATATCCAAACCTGTGAAGATTATCACCGTATACGGCGGAACTGCTCAGGTGTGATTCTTCAGAAGACAAAGGTCCTGAAATAACATCATCCGCAGGTCCTCCCATCATCTGAGGAGGCATGCCAATTCCGAAATCCATGTCAGGTCCCATACCCGGACCCATTCCCGGTCCCATGCCGGGTCCCATGCCCGGACCCATGCCGGGTCCTCTTCCGGGGTTTGCAATTATATCATAACCGTCTGAACTAAAGACAACTTCCTCATCTTTATTGTATTCATTATGATTGATGGCTTCATCGATAACTGAAGAGAAGAAATTATTAAGTCTCTGAGCGCTGTACAGAACATTTTCTGCCTGTTTTTTAACATTGGGATCAATATTTGCATTTACTATCTGTTCGGAATAACCAAGTATTGCATTTATGGGAGTCTTCATCTCATGGGACAGATAAGTCAAAAACTTTGCTTTAACTTCTATAGCGATCTTGAATTTTTCCTGTGCTATCATCTCCCTTTTTCTTGCTTTGGCAAGCTCTTCGGTAACAGCTTCAAGCTTGGATGCATCCGGAGTTTCAAGCACCATGAAAAGAAAGATCATGATAAGAGATGATGTATAGAATGTCAGCATGATGTTGGGAATGACAAACATCTGAAGAGTAAAGAGAATAACGGTAACAAAAAGAGCAGATCTTAAACAAAACAGCTGGATCGCTGTAAATTTCTTTTTGTTTCTGTAAGCAATGATAATTCCTTCAAATGCATAATACAGTGGGAAAATAAATACGATCAGCGGAAATAAAGGCCCGTGAACATATTTTCCTGAAGGATCAAAAGAGAATGCAATGGGATAGATAAGATTAATAACCAGTATCAGGGTATATATGAAATTAATGATATGATCAAAATTCTTCTGAGCTTTTGAGACACTTTTTTGACCTGAAAAGGCCGCCATATATAGTGCGAAAGTAAGTGAAGAAAAAAATGCAACGAAACAGTCAAAGGTATTAAATACCATTCTGAACCAGAACGGAAGTGCATTTCCCATGGAATGGATCAGAGCGGTGACAACGTCAAGGGCGGTGCTTATGGTAACAAAGGAGGCAAAAATCTTGAATCTGTACCCTGATTCATTGTCATCCTTACAGGATTTGAGCACAAAAAGAAGGATGACCAGATCAACCGGCACCATAGCGATCTCAAAATACATATTGTAGCTCAGACGCTCAAACATTATGCTTTATCCGTATCCCTGTAATTTGCTGCTCTTTTATATATTCCCAGAGCATTTCTAAAAAGATCCTCATATCCTTCTGAATATCTTCTGATATCCTCAACCCCGTGTATCTGTGGATAAATACCCTTATCATTTGTAATCTGATACTTGTTCTTGGGAAGATATTTAATAAGTATATCTTCAATATCTCCCGGGCTGACGGGAACTGTAACAAACGAATCGTATTTGAGGTGAACATCACCTGTCTTATCCGGTGCAGAATCATAGCAAAGAGCTATACATGGCTTATGAGCATTAAGAGGATTAACAAGACTTCCCCTTATTCTGCGGATTATCTCACAGTCTTTTGAATCCTTTATCCCTTCTCTTATAAAGAACATATCAAACTCGTCCTGCCTGATGATATCAAGTGCTTCTTCGGCATCTGATGCAGAAGTAAATACAGCACCAAGGGATTCAAACAGATTTTTCAAAAAAGCAACATTGTCCCTGGTATCATCGACCAAAAGTATCTTTGCCGCAAAAACATCGATCTTACGGATATTGCCGTAATTACGGATACTCTTTTCATTTCCCACATCCCTGATATCCCCGATGATATCCTCTCCTTTGACAGTTACGGGAATGCTGAAAGAAAAGATCATTTTTTCGTCATCATCATCAAAGGACAGATCCGATTTCATAAATCCGATAATGGCTCCGCTCAAAAACAGCTCAAGAAAACCGTGATCATTCTTTGAAAAGTTCTGATTGTTTTCCGAAGGTGAAAGTCTGATGCAGGTCTTTATCTTCTCAACTTCGCACTTAAGACCGGAACAGATCACCTTATAATCGATGCAGGTATTACCGTCTTTTTTGCTAAAGCCTATAACAATCTCGGCAATTCCCTTATTCTCAATATTTTTTTCAATAAACGAAAACAGATTGATAAATGCTGACTTGATCTTATAGGGATCTCCCAAGAGATTCCTGGGACAATTCCTGTCAGCCGAAACATTTAAAACGATATCCCTTGCTTTAAGAGGAGGAGAAACTGTTGTGACTATATCAATGATAAGAGAAGCAAAATCATATTCTTTTATCAAGGATTCCGTATTACCGGAACTGTAACGCATAAAATCAATGACGCCCTGCATCAGAGAGATAACATCTTCCGAAGAAGAACGGATGCTGGAAGCCTGGTTTCTCACAAGATTATCGGGGCTTTCACGGAGAATGATCTCATCATTACCCATAATGTTGATCATATGAGTTCTGATCTCACGGGAAAGGCTGGTCATGAAAATTCCGAAATTTGCATTACTTATCTGAAGGTCTTTTCTTGCTTTTATAAGTTCTTCGGAATATGTTTTCTTGGTTTTTAAGTACCGGAAAAAAAGCACAAAAAGAATAATGATCAAAAAGATCAGGAGAATGGAAAGAATTGCTATTGGATTGTAAAAATCACCATTTGGTATCTGTGGATTCATCCTTCTTTTCCCGGAGCATCAGTTCCCTGACTGCGGTTTTAGCATCTTTATCATCAAATAAAATATGATTAACCTGTTCTATGATAGGAAGACTGACATCATATTTCTTACCAAGTTCAAGTCCGGCCTTGGCTGAAAATATTCCTTCAACAACCATACCGACTTCTTTCTGTGCCTCACTAAGTGTCTTTCCCTGACCAAGGAGCATTCCGCATTTTCTGTTTCTTGAATGCATGCTGGCACAGGTAACTATAAGATCGCCTATTCCGGTAAGACCGGCAAAGGTCTCCGGATTACATCCCATCTTTACACCAAGTCTTGTTATCTCAGCAATACCTCTTGTGATGATGGCAGCCTTGGCGTTATCACCGTATCCCATACCGTCAGCAATTCCGGCCGCAAGGGCAACCACATTCTTAAGTGCTCCGCCAAGCTCAACACCCTTTACGTCGTTACTGGTATAAACCCTGAAAGTGTCAGTCATAAAAACATCCTGAACATACATGGCCGTTTCCTTATCCTTTGAAGCAACAACGATAGTTGTAGGCATAAGACGGCTTACTTCCTCGGCGTGAGTGGGTCCCGAAAGTGCACAAACCTTTACTTTCGGCATCTCGTCTTCTATCTGTTCGGATAATGTCTTAAGAGAACCTTCTTCTATTCCCTTTGCCACATCAACGATTATCTGGTCTTCTTTTATAAGAGGTGCGAATCTTTTTGCAGTGCTTCTGGTAAAAGAGCTTGCAACGGCCATAACGATGATATCCCTGCCTGTAACAGCTTCTTTATCATCAAGGGTATATCTGACAGTATCAGGGATCTTTGCTCCGGGAAGCATCTTATGTTCATGATTTTTTGAAAGGAATTCTATCTCGGAATCAAGAGCCGACCATACGATAACATCATGACCTGCATTTGCAAGAAGGATGGTAAGTCCGATTCCCCATGTTCCGCCACCTAGAACAGTGATTTTTGCCATTTTAAAACTCCTTATTTATCTTCAGATTCGTTTTTGGAAGCATTTGCCTGTTTTTCCAGTTCGGAAAGTTCTCTTTTCTTTCCAAGATATGTCTTTCTTTCTTCATGCTTCAAAAGCCTTACTATATTGGATCTGTGCTGCCAGTATGCAAGGAGCATAAGGCAGCCGGCAAGAACATAAAGTTCGATCAGCATGCCCTGTGTCATTCCTTCAAATATGCCAAAAAGACCGCACTGTCCCGTGATAATAAGTTGAACCATAAACAAAGCATAAAATATCAGAGCACTAAGACTGACATAATGAGTTACAAAAAACGGAATGAAGAAGTAGCAAAGTCCGGTGATAAAAAAAGTCCAGTGAAAACCGATAACGGTACCGCCTGTAGCCGCAATGCCTTTTCCGCCCTTAAATCCCATGTAGAAAGGAAAATCATGAGCCAGTATACATCCCGCACCGCCCCACATTATCAGAAGATATTTCATGTCGGGATACATATTACCGAAAGTAAACCTTATGACCAGTGAAGCAACGATGGCCTTAAGCATGTCACCTGCAAAGACTATGAGTCCTCCCTTGGGTCCAAGGACTCTCAAAGCGTTTGTGGTACCTGAATTACCGCTTCCGTAGTTTCTTATATCAATACCCTTATGCTTTCCGTATAGAAATGCGGTCTGCAAAAGACCGAATGCATATCCTATCAAAAAACACCATAAACGAGCCATTTTATTCCCCTTTTCTCTCCCTGACAATGATCTTCAGGGGAGTTCCCTTAAATCCGAATGATTCTCTTATCTGATTCTCGATATATCTGATATACGAGAAGTGAGCAAGCTCTTTGTCATTAACAAAGATAACAAACGTAGGCGGCCTGGAAGAGACCTGTGTCATGTAATAAAGCTTAAGGAACCTTCCCTTGTCATTGGGAGGCTGCTGCATTGCAACCGCCTCAGCAAGGATTTCATTAAGAGCACCGGTTCCCACTCTCTTATCCTGGCTTTCGCGGACCATATCAATGGTCTCAAAAAGCTTATTAAGTCTCTGTCCGGTAAGTGCGGAGATAAAAACTATCTCTGCATAAGGCATGAAGGAAAGGATATTCCTTACATTTTCCGTGAATTTATAAATGGTCTTATCATCTTTTTCCACGGAATCCCATTTATTGACGGCAATGACAACAGCCTTGCCCCTGTCGTGAGCAATACCGGCTATCTTGGCATCCTGTTCCGTAACGCCTTCACCCGCATCAATGACAAGAACTGCAATATCAGCTCTTTCCACAGCACCCACGGTTCTGACTATCATATAATGCTCAAGATCGTCCTTGATCTTGTTCTTGCGTCTGAGTCCCGCTGTATCTATGAGGATATAGTCTTTTTCGTTATATGTAACCCTGGTATCAACGGCATCACGGGTAGTGCCTGCAATATCCGATACGATAAGCCTGTTTTCTCCAAGGATCTTATTGATAAGGGATGATTTTCCCGTATTGGGTTTACCTATTATGGCTACCTTTGGGATATCTTCCTCAGCATCAGCTTCGGTTTCACCGTCAAAATAACTTACAACCTTATCAAGAAGTTCTCCAAATCCCTGTCTTTCCGTGGATGATATGGGAAAAGGATCCCCTATACCGAGATTATAGAACTCATATATATCGCTCTGATACTTCTCGTAGGAATCCACCTTATTAACGGCAAGGATAACGGGCTTGCGTGACTTTCTGAGCATGGAAGCAACACCGGAATCCGCATCCTGAAGCCCGGTCTTGACATCGCATACAAAAATAATGACATCGGCTGTATCAATGGCGATCTGAGCTTGGTCACGCATGGAACTTAAAAGGACATCACCGGAATCCGGCTCGATACCTCCCGTATCAATCAGTGTAAAATTATAATTAAGCCACGAAACATCGGCATAAATCCTGTCTCTTGTAACTCCTGGGGTATCCTTTACTATGGAGATCCTTTCACCGGCTAGAGCATTAAAAAGTGTGGATTTTCCGACATTCGGACGGCCTACAACTGCCACTATGGGCTTTGTGCTCATTTATCTACTCCAAGGC
>ONTX01000345.1 GCA_900320825.1 uncultured Lachnospiraceae bacterium
CGAACTCTATAACCGAGCTTCAATATCGCCTCGCACAGATTTGATCCGATAAAACCGGCACCTCCTGTCACGAGGAATAAACTGTCTTCAGGAAATCTTATATTTTCATAACCCATAACCTGAACCTCTATAGAATCATTCTTTACGCCACACGAACTTATTCACGGTATCCTTATATGACTGAATGATCTTTACAACCTTGGCGCTTACATTTATATCGATGTAATCAGGAACAGGAATACCGTAATCTCCGTCAGCATTCATGGATACTGCCAGATCCACAGATTGCAAAAGTCCTTCTGTATTGATCCCCGAAAGAATAAAGCATGCCTTATCAAGTGCCTCCGGACGTTCTGTAGAGGTCCTGATACAAACTGCAGGAAAGGGCTTTCCGATTGAAGTGAAGAATGAAGATTCCTCCGGCAGCGTTCCGGAATCCGAAACAACGCAAAATGCATTCATTTGAAGACAGTTATAGTCATGGAAACCCATAGGTTCATGAGCTATGACTCTCCTATCAAGAACAAATTTGCCTTCAGAAGTCATCTGCTCCAGTTTTTTACGTGATCTTGGATGGCAGGAATATAAAATCGGCATGTCATACTTCTCCGCCATGGCATTTACAGCATTAAAAAGCGACAGGAAATTCCTTTCCGTATCTATATTTTCTTCGCGGTGAGCGGACAGAAGAATATACTTTCCTTTTTCTATATTCACACCTGCTTCGGCAGAAATACGTGAGTGAACATCGGAAGCTTCTATTAGAGACAGATTGTTTGAAAGCACTTCTGCCATAGGAGACCCTGTAACATAGGTCCTTTCCTTAGGCAATCCGCAATCTGCCAAGTATCTTCTTGCATGCTCGGAATAGGCCATATTTACATCCGAAATGATATCAACAATACGTCTGTTAGTCTCTTCAGGAAGGCATTCATCCTTGCAACGATTCCCGGCTTCCATATGAAAGATCGGAATATGAAGCCTCTTGGCGCCGATAACAGAAAGACATGAATTCGTATCACCGAGAACCAGAACCGCATCCGGACTTATATGCACCATAAGTTTATAGGACTTATCAATGATATTACCCATGGTAGCACCAAGATCATCCCCGACAGCATCCAAATAAACCTCCGGATCATCAAGCCCGAGATCTTTGAAAAACACGCCGTTTAAATTATAGTCATAATTCTGTCCGGTGTGGGCAAGGATCGTATCGAAATACTTTCTGCATTTATTGATAACTGTGGAAAGTCTTATTATCTCGGGTCTCGTCCCGACTATGATAAGAAGTTTTATCCTTCCATTATTTTTCCATTGTGCCGTTAATTCACTCATTTTGAAGATTCTCCCTATGTATAAAAGCTGAGATTTCCAAGCAATTTTTCACATCTGATAATTGTCCGCAAGTTTCCGGATAGTTACCACGAAAACAAATTCTCATAGGATTTTACAACTGCATGAATATCATATCTCTCTTCAACAATAATCCTGTTCGTACGCATCAACCGCTGCCTGTCTTCATCTTTCATATCCAGTATGAATGATGTTTTTTCAGCCATCAATGCATGGTCTCCTACTTTAACAACAAATTCATTACTCTCCAAAATACCTGCAACATCTCCAACATCGGTAGAGACAACCGGAATCCCACAGGCCATGGCCTGAATCAGGGTATTGGGAAATGCTTCTCCCGCGGAATGAAGAACATAAACATCAGCGATATTCAGGATTTCATTCACATTTTCCCTAAATCCGAGAAAAATAACATCATTTCCGGGAATCAACCCATTTTTACGACAAAGTTCTATAAGGTAATCATTATCACCTGTTATATCCTGACCACACATCACTGCGATGACATCATTTCTCGACATCTTAAGATCCGAAAAAGCCTTAATAAATGTCGGTATATCCTTTATGGGATGATTTCGCGCAACAGAAAGAATTACCTTTTTTTCGGGTGCTATTCCAAACTCTTTTCTCAGTTGTGCCTTAATCACATCATCTTTATGATATTCCGAAAGATCCAGACCATTATTGAGCACACAGTCTTTGATCGGAACATACCCGGCTTCAGAATGAACCTTCCTTGCGAGATTTCCGTTATATGCAATAGCATCCACATTGGTACTCAGTTTTGCACATATTTTATTTATGATAAGAGTTTTTCGACTATTATTCCTTCGGGAAAGATCGCTGTGTCTGATACACCATATAAGCTTAGAGACCTTTTTCCGACCTGCAACATATCCAATAAGATTAGCAATATACATCCAACAGCATAATATGTCATCCCGTCTCAAAATACGTCTTATTCCGAGAATTGCTTTAACAGGATGCTTCTTAAAATCAAATTCAACAACATCGACTTTTAAAGCCTTGATCATTTCTTCATAGTAGTGTGAAAGGCCCAAAGAAATCACCATATAGTCCGGTGCATTTTCAGTTCTGTATTTGATTATCTGATAAAGCATCGTCTCGGCTCCGCCTTTACCAAGGCCATTGATTAGATGCACGACTCTCGTTTTCACAAATACTCCCTAAACATTTCCCTTCTCAGGATTCTGCGGCTGCTTCATGTCCGGAGATACCGGTTCATAGAATGTATCCGGATGTTCCGGATCAAAAGACTCATTTGCCCACATAACCGTAACCAGATTTTCAGTTTTGGAAAGGTTTTCAATACTGTGGGCATATCCCGGAAGCATCTGAATTGCTCTTGGCTGCTCACCTGTCACCTCGAATTCAATCACAGGGTATCCCTGATGAGTTTCCGGATCAATACCGATGCGGCGCTGCCTTATAAGGCCTCGTCCCGAAACAACTATAAAAATCTCCCATTTGGAATTGTGCCAATGCTCACCGCGAATACTTCCCGGAGTTGCAACATTTATACTGATCTGACCGCTTGTTCCGGTCCTGATCAGTTCAGTAAATGAACCCCTGTTATCAACCTTGGGTCTGTACGAGTATGAAATCCTGTCTTCGGGAAGATATGTAAGATACGCACTGTAGAGTTTTTTTGCAAGTGAACCGGCTGGAATCTGGGGCATCATCAATGTTTCAGGCATATTTTTGAATGATGTAAGGATATCAACTATTTCTCCAAGAGTTGCCTTATGTGTCGTCGGAACAAAACAATATCTCCCCCCCGAATTCGGAAGAACTGTCAGCCCTTCAAATTCACACCGATGTTCCTTTCCCTCAAGACAGTCAAACATCTCCTCTATCATGTCATCAATATAAAGAAGTTCCAATTCCGTAGAACTGTCATTTACCGGATACTCAAGATCATTAGCTATTGCATTACAGAAGGTGGCGATCACTGAGTTATAGTTAGGTTTGCACCACTTCCCGAACACATTTGGAAATCTGTAAACACATACCCTTGCTCCCGTTTCTTCACCATAATCAAAGAAAAGCTCTTCTCCTGAAAGCTTGCTCTTTCCGTATTCGGAGCCCTCAAAACGTCCCATCAAAGTAGCCTGAGTAGAACTTGCAAACATTACGGGACATGTATTTCCTGTTTTTTTCAAAGTGTCAATGAGAGTTGTAGCGGGACCAAGGTTTCCGGACATATATTCAGACGCATCAGATGGCCTGTTAACGCCTGCCAGATGAAAGACAAAATCACATTTAGAGCAATACTCTTCCCATTCATCCAAGGGGCTTTCTTCTGAAATCCCATATATCTCTGTAATGAGGAGTGATGGTCTGGTCTGATTCTTTCCATCCCTTATCTCACGAAGATTCCAGACAAGATTTCTTCCGATAAAACCATTACTTCCCGTAACAAGTATCTTCATAGCTTTTCCTCAGAATCCGCCGTATATTTCGCCCTTTAGAGCATACTTAACATAGTCCGTCGTCATGATCTTATTCACTGTCCCTTCCACATCAAGAAGGTTCGTATTATGGGAGGTATATGCCTCCTCAGCCTCGGTTGTAACCTGACCCTTTACGAAATAATTATCATAATTAAGATCCCTGTTATCCGCAGAAACCCTGAAGTAATTCCCCATATCTTCAGATCTGAGTCTTTCTTCGCGGGTCATAAGCGTCTCATACAGCTTCTCTCCATGTCTTGTTCCGATCATCTGAGTTCCTGTATCTCCAAAAAGCTTCTGCACAGCTTTGGCAAGATCACCGATAGTAGATGCATCAGCCTTCTGAATGAATAAATCTCCGGGATTAGCATGCTCAAACGCAAACTTAACAAGATCAACTGCCTCGTCAAGATTCATAAGAAATCTCGTCATATCAGGATTAGTTATGGTAATAGGCTTCCCTGCTTTTATCTGATCGATAAAAAGAGGAATAACCGAACCTCTTGAACACATGACATTTCCGTACCTGGTACAGCAAATAACGGTATCTCCACGTTCAGCGGCAACCCTTGCATTCGCCCTTACGACGTGCTCCATCATAGCTTTTGAAGTCCCCATGGCATTGATGGGATATGCAGCCTTATCTGTAGAAAGGCACACAACCCTCTTCACCTTGGCATCAATCGCAGCATGAAGGACATTATTGGTTCCTTCAACATTGGTCATGACAGCTTCCATAGGGAAAAATTCGCAGGAAGGAACCTGCTTAAGCGCAGCAGCATGGAAAATGTAATCAACACCATCCATTGCATCCCTGACAGATCTCTCATCCCGGACATTTCCAATGTAGAATTTCACCTTGTCAGCAACATCAGGATGGTTAGCCTGAAGCTCATGCCTCATATCGTCCTGCTTCTTCTCATCGCGGGAAAAAATCCGAATCTGAGCAATATCGGAATCAAGAAAATGTTTTAATACGGTATGGCCAAAGGAGCCGGTACCTCCTGTAATAAGAAGTGTTTTATCTTTAAATGCGGTCATGATACATCCTTTCATTCAAATTATTCAAACATATTTTTGGGTTACCATAAATACAAAATCATCGTTTCCGACTTTTACACGCAATAAAAAAGTTGTAAATATCTGTCATTAATCCAGACGTTTATATACCCAAATGTAACGACCAGATTTAAACGGACCATATTTGGCATTCAGTTTATAGTTAACAGGTATAATCTTGTTCCAATTCAGATCATTCTTTGTCTCTGTTCCCCTTACACTATCAGCAATCAGCATTTTAACATTGTTATCATCCAACACTTTTTTATATACAGGCCTCCAATAAGACTCATCGTTTCCATGCATAAAATTCAACGAAACAAGTGCATCTATCTTCATATCGTTTATACTGTCAAAACTTCCGACCGAAAATGTTATATCACGCTTTCTATTTAGATGCTTTGCTGCTTCTATGCTTTCTGTTTCAAGGTCAAAACCATACTTATGCTTTACATCAACATTTCGAAGAAGTTCGCCCAAACCACATCCCACATCAACGACCGTACAATCATAATCAAGATTTTCATTGATGTATTCAGCTACTTTCTGAATGTAAGGTCTCAACTCAAAAGGACTAATACTCCATTCCAAAAATCCATATTTCTTACGAAGCCTTGTATAATACATCATCTTAAAGGTACCAATAAATGTATTTATAACCCCGACCTCTTTTATCTTTGAAACCATTCTGCTCATAGTGTTTCACATTTCCATACGAGACCTTTTGTCATGAATAATTACAACCTCCAATAACTATATCCGGCATTTTCATATTCTTTACGATTTAAAAGTCCCTTAATATCAAGAAGTACTTTCTTGCCCGATCCAAAGAACTTATTCATCCTATCCATGGATACGCCTGCAAATTCTTCATGAGCAACCGCAAGGATAACTGCATCCATTTCTTTGATCGAATCCATATCGACAAATTCTATTCCATACAGATGCTTTGCTTCATCCGCATCTGCGCAGGGGTCAGCTATAACCGGCGTAATATTGTATTCTTTAAGTTCGTTTACAATATCTATAATCTTGGTGTTTCTTGTATCCGGACAATTCTCTTTAAATGTAAAGCCAAGTATTGCAACCTTTGCATTCTTTACCGGCTTATCAGCTGCTATGAGATTTTTTACGCAATTTTCCGCAACATATTTACCCATATCGTCATTGATACGGCGTCCTGAAAGAATGATCTGGCTGTGATATCCGAGCATTTCCGCCTTATAAGTAAGATAATATGGATCCACACCAATACAATGCCCTCCAACAAGTCCGGGATAGAACTTAAGGAAATTCCACTTGGTCCCCGCAGCCTCAAGGACAGACTTGGTATCAATACCCATCTTGTTAAAGATAATCGAAAGTTCATTCATAAAAGCAATGTTGATGTCCCGTTGACTGTTCTCAATAACCTTGGCAGCCTCAGCCACTTTGATAGACTCGGCCCTGTGAACACCTGCATCCACAACAAGTTCATAAACCTTAGCAATACAATCAAGCGTCTCTTCATCCATGCCTGATACGATTTTCTTGATAGTCTCAAGCCGGTGAACCTTGTCTCCGGGATTTATGCGCTCAGGAGAATAACCAATCATAAAATCAACACCACATTTCATCCCGGATTCTCTTTCAAGAATAGGTACGCATACATCCTCTGTTACTCCGGGATAAACCGTGGATTCAAATACTACAACAGACCCCTTCGTCAAATTCCTTCCAAGTATGGTTGAGGCACCTTCCACCGGTGTGAGATCCGGGGTATGATCATCATTTACAGGTGTAGGAACCGCAACAATATGAAACTTTGCCTCCCTAAGTCTGGATTCATCAGCAGTAAACTCAACTGTTGTTTTGGATATGACATCATCTCCGACTTCTCTCGTGGGATCTATGCCATTTTTATACAGATTTATCTTATGTTCATTTAAGTCAAAACCAATTACGTTTATCTTTCTGGCAAAAGCAACCGCAATGGGCATTCCCACGTAACCAAGCCCCACAAGCGAAAGCTTTTCCTCTCCGTTCACTAATTTTTCATACAGTTCCATGCTAATACCTCTTGTTTAATAACTGTAAAATTTCGATTATACAGCTCAGATCCATACAAGTAACATTTGAAATCTACATACTAATTATAAAAATCCACGACAACGTTAATAATCTTCTCTACATCATCATCTGACAGCCACATATGAAGTGGTAAAGTAATAAGATGCTGACTGACTTCATGAGCCACAGGACATGTTCCATGAGCATATTCATACATGCTGTATTCTGTATTATCCCGATAGTGAACACCGCCGTAAATATCATTTTCGGCAAGCCTTCCGAGCAAAGCCTCCCTATCCGGGACGATTAATTCATAGATATGATACGAACACTCCTCCGGATACGGCGCTCCCACGATCTTAACGTCCTTTAACCCGGAAAAAGCTTTATTATATTTATCAACTATCTCTCTTCTTCTTTCATTATCCTCTTTAAGGTATTTTATC
>ONTX01000303.1 GCA_900320825.1 uncultured Lachnospiraceae bacterium
AACAACTCCGCTGCTGCAGACAGGACAGCTTCGTTTGTTTCTCAGTCTTCCGGTCAGCCGGAATCTGTTGAAAGCCGGGAAACTGAAGATGGTGCTTTAACTGAAAATACTGTGCCCGGACTTTCAGACGAATCCGGCTCGTCAAATGATTCTTCAGATACATCTGATTCATCATCTTCCGATCAGTCATCAGTGCAGGCTTCCTCTGCTGAAGAGAACAGTATTTCTTATATTGGGGATCTTGCATCCGAAAACGGCGATGCAGATGTGGATCTTACAAATCTTTCAAGCGTTGTCATCTATTCCGTTGTTTTTAATATGATGCAAAAGCCCGAGGATTACATGGGTAAGACCATCAGGATATTCGGAAATTATTCCACCGCTTATGAAGAACAGAGCGGAAAAAGATATCATGCCTGCATTATTCAGGATGCAACACAGTGCTGCGCCCAGGGCATAGAATTTGAACTGACCGATGACTATGTGTACCCCGACGACTATCCCGAAGTGTGGGATGATATAGTTGTTGTGGGAACTTTTGATATTTATAAAGACGGCGGCAGTACATACTGCACCTTAAGAAATGCACGTCTTGAATAAGTTTTAAACTTCTTTTTTCTTAATCTTGAACAGTTCTTCCGCGGCCAGGCGGGTCTTGGCAACGACATCAACCTCTTCCTTGGGAAAGCAGAAGAAGAGTCCGTTTTTGTCCCCGATGGATATCATGTCTCCGATCTCGTAATAAAAATAATCGGAATTTACACTGTAAGAAGACAGAGGCTTTTGTATAAAGTCCAGCTTTCCGTCGCAACCTGTCAGATGAAAGCCTTCACATGTATGTGTAAGCCTTCCTTCACCCACTTCGTAGAAAGCTTTATTATCAACGATCATATAAATGTTAACAGGAATATCCAGACGGTATGATCCGTTTTCCAGTTCTTTTCTTACGCATTCCCTTTCCCATTTAAACCAGTCGGGGATGTGATCGAAACTTCCGGGAAGTTCTGCAGCGGAAGCCTCCTGCCCGCCACCCGGAACCGGCCCTTTATTTATCATCTCCATCTTTCCGAGTTCTGTAAGTTCCCACTTGGAATTGCAGTTTTCGCATTTAAGAGTTATCCCTGAGCCCTGCATTTTGCTTTCGGCTGCGCATACGGGACATTTGTAGAGTACTCTTGAAAGGCCTTCTGCACGGAAATCTTCGGTCACACGGATCTTTTTCTCAAACTGTTCCCTAAGATTATCGAAGGAAAATGCTTTAGCAATGCGTTCATTTATCACATCCGCCGACATTGTTTTCAGTTCATCAGCGGTAAACAGAGTGCACTTATCTGCAGAGATTTTTACATTTCTTATCCTGAGTCCGTTGTAGAGAGGATCACGCAAAAATGCACCGTGGGATTCTATCATCACTACGGGAAATCCCAGTATTTTCAAAAACTTTCCAAGTGATGCGGGAAGGGTGGTGGTGGTTCCGTCGAATGTATATCCTGCCTCGGGATACATGAGCACCGATGTTTTAAGTTGCTTAAGACAATATGAAATGTCATTGATCAGTTTTATATCTGTTTGGAATTTCTGTGTCGGTATGCAGCCGATGGCTCTCATAAGGTTTTCTTTGCCTATAAATGCATCGGTGGTTGCCACTATATTGTATGGACCTTTGATAACATGGGAAGCGATATAAAGATCCGTGAAGCAGGAGTGGTTCATCAGATAGAGAGCCGGTTCCTTATCTGACACACCTCTCATGTCGCCTTCATTTAGTTTAAAACCTGTCTTTTTAAGATCTCCGGATGCAAGAATGTAAATAAGCTTACGGAAAAAGAAGGAAGGCTTCCGGGGCTTTTTGTCCTTTGCGTGGGGCAGCTTTATTACTTCTTCGTAAGGTAGTTTTTTTGTTTTGATCTTCATCTGCTATCCTCTGTTACAAAAATGCTGTATATCACCGGATATGATTATACCCGTTTTTTCTTTATTTGGCTCGTCCGATATGCTAAAATTAATGAGAAAGTATGCGTATTTTCAGTGCATACGTATTTTATGGTTTTAATCAGGGTAATCCGCAAAATGCTTTGAGGGAATGATCACATGAATAAACGATTTATTTCAATCAAAACCAAACTTACCATAGGCGTTATTCTGATTTGCCTGGTGATCGGAGCAGTTGCAGTAGCTTCTGTTTTCAAGATTTCCGGAGACATCATCGATAAAGAATACTGTGACAGGGCAGAAGCCGTCGCAGAAGCAGTTGCTTATGCCATAGATGCGGATGATCTTAATGAACTCAAAGAAGCTGTTCTGGAAGTTTATGGTGACGGAAAGAGTGTGGTTCCCAGTACCGAATGGGGTTCGGATGAATGGAACGAGTACCAGGCTCAGTATGATGATATCAGGAATCTTCCCGCCTTTAGCAGGGTCCAGGAAAAGTTCCGTGACTATCAGGAAATATATGATGTTGAATGCATATATTCAACTACTTATAAGATCAAGGCAATGCATGCGATCTATATCATTGACGGTGCATATGGTGAGGATGAGTGTCCTCCCGGATGTGTTGATAGTTTTGATGACGGTATCTGGCCGGATGAGGCACACCCCATTGTTCCCGCTACCATAACAAATGAAGAGGTATACGGATGGCTGGTTACGGCGGTTTATCCTGTAATGCGTGATGGAAAGATAGTTTCTTTTATCTGTGTCGATATTTCCATGGACGATGTAAAGGCAAAGGAAAGAAGATATGTTCTGACAACTGCTGCTGCAATGGTCATTCTGACTATTATCATGCTGATCATAGCACTTGTTTATGTTGACAGAAGCATGATAAAGCCTGTGATAAAGCTTTCGGAGACCGCCAAGAATTACTGTTCGGAAAACCGTGATGTTGTGCATCATGCATTTGAAAAGATCGATATAAAAAATAGTGACGAGATCGGTCAGCTCCTTGATTCCATGAAACAGATGGAAACTGACATGAACAAGAACATCAACTCTCTTGTGGATACCAAGGTAGCTCTGATGGAGAGCCAGCAAAAGGCACAGTCCATGCAGGAACTTGCCATAAAGGATCCCCTTACCGGAATAAGGAACAAGACCGCATACGATCATGAAGTTTCGGTCCTTGAAAAAGACCTTGCCGACGGATTTAACGAGTTCGGTCTTGCAATGGTAGATCTGAACTTCCTTAAGAAGACCAATGATACCTACGGCCACGAAAAAGGAAATATCTCCATAAGGCGCCTCTGCATGCTTGTCTGTGAGGTATTCGATCATTCACCCGTATTCCGTATAGGCGGTGATGAGTTTATCGTAGTGCTTAAATTCAGGGATTATAAAAATATCGATTCCCTGATTGAAGACTTTAATGCCCGCCTTGAAGCAGTTCAGGCAGATGATGAACTTCAGCCCTGGGAGAAGATATCCGCAGCTATCGGTTACGCGAAATATGATAAGACCATGGATAAAACGGTTGATGATGTATTTAAGAGAGCGGATAAAGCCATGTACGAGCGCAAGGTTGCCATGAAGGCTGAGAGAAAAGACTGACCTGATAAAACAAAATGATAATATAACCTGTGGAGCCCTGAATTATGGGGCTCCAAATTTTTTTAAAAAAATTAGCACTCACCTCTTGACAGTGCTAACAATACGTGTTATATTGCATCTATAACAAAGAGACAAAGTGATCCGGATGTTTCAAAGCAGACCATAACGGCGCAGCAGGACACTTGATCTTTCAGGAGGCTTATTATGATGATGTTCCCTAGCGTATGCAATAACGATTTATTTGATGATCTTTTTGATTTTCCTGTATGGAACGACAGAGATTACCGCAAGGCTGAAAAGAAGCTCTACGGCCATCATGCCGCAGATCTTATGAAGACCGATATCAAGGAAAGGGATAATGAGTACGAGATGCAGATCGATCTTCCCGGATTTACAAAGGATGAGATACAGGTATCCCTCGAGAACGGGTACATTACAATCCAGGCATCCAAGGGCCTTGATAAGGACGAGGATGAGAAGGATGGCAAGTGGATCCGCAAAGAGCGTTATGCGGGCAGCTGCATGAGACAGTTCTATGTAGGTGATGGCCTTGTAAAGGATGACATTAAGGGTGAGTTCAAACACGGAATCCTTAAACTGACCATCCCCAAGAAAGAGGCACTTCCTGACAAAGAGGGAGACAAATACATCGCTATCGCCGGATGATGTAGTTAAAACATATATCTAACTCCCATAGAGCGCGGGGACGGGTTATAAGGTTTTTTAACCGGAGATCCGTCTCCGCGTTTCATTTTTTATTTTTATCTCCCGTTATGTTAAAATATCCATATGTTCAGACAGGATGTGAAAAACGATATATGCAGGATATTCAACCTTAACCGGTATCCCGGTGAGGATGATCCCATTCACCACCACGAGATTACATATAAGACCATAAAGCATTGGCATCTGAGAAAGTATTACTGCAATACTCCCGATGTCTTTATCCGTATGCTTGAGCGTGAGTACGAAAAGCCCCACTTTTTAAGTATGCCGTCTGTCACACTGGTAATTGCAGGTGACAGGAGTCTTTACGAAACATCACTTAAGAGTATTTCGGGTATCCCCTGTGCACCCTCTGAAGTTATCGATATTTGCGGCCTGCCCGCATCTGATGCGGAAGAAAAGATAAAAAATACAAAGTCCGGATATCTTGCTTTCTTAAGAAGCGGATGCATACTGACTTCAAGGGCATTCTATGAATGCGCAAAGGTCATAAAAAAAGATAGTCCGGATCTTATCTATTCGGATAACGCATCGGTTTCAGACGACGGATCTTTCTTAAGTCCCGAATTCAAACCGGACTATGCACCGGACCTTCTTATGTCGGAGGATTACTACGGCGGATTTGTAATGATAAGTCGCAGGGCATTTGAAGAAGCGGGCGGATTCGATAAAAGCGGAGAGGGTGACTTTCTCTATGACCTCTGGCTGAAGATCTCGGAAAAAGGAAAAGTATGTCACATAGACAGGATCCTTTTTAATAAGACTTCGAAGTATATCGTTCCTGAAGCGGATGAGATCAGCGTGAAGAGAGCTCTTGAAAGAAGAGGCCTTAAAGGAAGTGTTACCGTCAAAGATAACAAATGCATCATAGATCATGAAAGCGAAGGCCTTGTCAGCATAGTAATCCCTTCTAAAGACCATCCTGAGATACTGGAGAACTGTCTTGAATCCCTTGACAGAAAAACTCTTTACAGGAACTACGAGATCATAGTTGTTGATAACGGAAGTTCCGAAGAAAACAAAAAGAGGTACGAAGCTCTCTGTGCAAAATATAATGCGAAGTATGTATATGAAGTAAAGGATTTCAATTTTTCCTTTATGTGTAATCTGGGTGCTTCACATGCAGCCGGAGATGTAATCGTCTTTTTAAATGACGACATCGTTATTACGGAAGAAAAGTGGCTTGGTTCCATGGCCGGACAGGCACGTCTTCCCTATGCAGGGGCAGTGGGATGCCTTCTGATATATCCCGATTCCGATATGATACAGCATGGAGGCACCATCGACTGTGAGGATGGTCCCAATCATATCCTTCAGGGATCACATCTTAGCGAAGCAATATGCAGGGATGTGGTATGTCCTTCGGATATCAATGCAGTGACTGCCGCCTGCCTTGCGGTAAGAAAGGACAGGTTCCATGAGATCGGCGGATATGATGAGAGACTGACCGTATGTTACAACGATGTTGCACTCTGCTTTGACTTGATAAATGCAGGATATGTTAACAGCATGAGGGGTGATATATGTCTTGTTCACTGCGAGTCTGCAAGCCGCGGACATGATGCCCTGAGCGAAGAAAAGTACAGACGCCTTCTTAATGAAAATGAGATCCTGTATAAATATCATTCCCTTAAAGATTCACCTCATCC
>ONTX01000266.1 GCA_900320825.1 uncultured Lachnospiraceae bacterium
GAGAATATATTTATGAACGGTGCGGTTCTTGGACATTCCAGGGAGTTTATGGAGGAGCATTTCGACGAGATTGTGGATTTTGCCGGTTTGCATAAGTTCCTGGATTCTCCGATCAAGAATTATTCATCGGGAATGAAGGCAAGACTGGGGTTCTCCGTGGCGACCATGGTCGATCCGGAAATACTGATAGTGGATGAGGTTCTGGCAGTAGGAGACTACCAGTTCCGAAAGAAGTGTCAGCAGAGGATGCAGGAGATGTTGTCCGGCGGAACCACTCTTCTGTTTGTTTCCCACAGTATTGATCAGGTGATGAGCCTCTGTTCCCATGCATTGTGGCTTGATCATGGAGAAGCAGTGATGTGCGGCGACGCACAGATCGTGTGCAACGCATACACGGAACAGCAGGATAAGGTTATCCGCATTGTGAAAAAGGATACTGAAGTGAAAAAAGCTAAGAAAACTGGCAATAAGTATGACTATCTGATTGTTGGAGCCGGACTTTATGGCGCGGTATTTGCTCATGAGGCATATGCTGCAGGAAAACGCTGCAAGGTAATCGATAAAAGAGACCATATAGGCGGAAACATTTATACTGAAAAGATAAACGGTATCAACGTGCATAAGTATGGTGCTCATATTTTCCATACGAGCAACCGGAAGGTGTGGGACTACATCAATCAGTTTGCCGAGTTCAATCAGTATATCAATTCTCCTGTAGCGGTCTATAAGGATGAAATCTATAATCTTCCGTTCAATATGAATACTTTCAGCAGAATGTGGGGGCTCAGGACTCCGGCTGAGGTAAAGGAAAAGATTGCGGAACAGATTGCCGAGCTGGGGATCACGGAACCCAAAAACCTGGAAGAACAGGCACTGTCTCTTGTCGGTCGTGATGTTTATGAGAAATTGATAAAAGGCTATACGGAAAAGCAGTGGGGAAGAGACTGCAAGGATCTTCCGTCATTCATTATAAGACGGCTTCCTCTGAGATTTACTTACGATAACAACTATTTTAATGACCGCTATCAGGGAATACCGATTGGTGGATATACAAAGATAATTGACGAGCTGTTAGACGGAATAGATGTAGAACTGAATACAGAGTATTCAGAATTTATAAAAACCCATTCAGACCAGTTTGACAAGATTATTTATACCGGTCCTATTGATGAATTTTATGATTATCAGCTTGGACATCTGGAGTATCGTACTGTCCGGTTTGAGACAGAAGAACTGGAGATGGAAAACTATCAGGGAAATGCAGTAGTTAATTATACGGAGCGGGAAGTTCCGTACACCAGAATCATCGAGCATAAGCACTTTGAATTCGGCAATCAGCCGACAACAGTGATTTCCCGGGAGTATTCAGAAGAATGGAGGCCCGGAAAGGAACCGTATTATCCGGTCAACAATGAAAAGAACAATGAGTTGTTCAGCCGGTACAGAGAACTGGCGGATAAAGAAGAGAAAGTAATCTTTGGCGGTCGCCTGGGAGACTATAAGTATTACAACATGGATCAGGTGATCGATGAAGCATTGTCGCTGGTCGGCAAGGAGCTTAAAAAGAGGGTTGTGGTGGAAAGCGGCAATAATATAGCCGCAATCGATGATTAAATGAGCTCCTTAAAAGACTGTGCATGACAGAGAGATTCGGAGGATATCATGCCAAAAGTATCTATTATTCTTCCAATATATAATGTTGAGCAATATCTGGAGCAATGTCTGGAGACCGTAAAGCGGCAGACACTGAAAGATATTGAGATCATCTGTGTGAATGATGGCTCAAAAGACCGCTCTCTCGAGATTATCCATGAATTTGCGAAGGGTGATGACCGGTTTGTTGTGATCGATAAAGAAAACGGCGGTTACGGCAAGGCGATGAATACCGGCCTTGACAAGGCGACCGGTGAATATATCGGTATAGTCGAACCTGACGATTATGTGCCGCTGACCATGTTTGAGGATCTGTATGATATAGCCAGCACCAATCAGCTGGACTTTGTAAAGGCAGATTTCTACCGGTTCACAACAGATGATAAAAATGGAGATATGATGCTCATTTATAATCATCTTGATAAAACGGGCACGCATTATGGAAAACTGTATGACCCGAGCGAAACTCCTGTTTTAACCCGTTTTATCATGAATACCTGGAGTGGTATTTACCGTCGGGCGTTTCTTAATGAAAATGGGATACGGCACAATGAAACACCCGGAGCATCTTTCCAGGATAATGGTTTTTTCTGGCAGACATTCCTTTATGCCAAAAGGGCGATGTTTGTTGACAAACCCTATTATATGAACCGCAGAGATAATCCGAATTCTTCCGTTAACAGCAGAGAA
>ONTX01000267.1 GCA_900320825.1 uncultured Lachnospiraceae bacterium
GAAAAATTTGACAGGCTTGATGATCACTCAAGTCTCAGCGATATAGGCAATGTACTAAATGACCTGAAGGATGCAGCTGATGCTTATAACAGGGATTATAAGGATGCTGCAGGGGGCGTGAAAAAGGATGGCCTTGAGATAGCATCAAATATCGCGGAGTATGCGGATAAATTCGGTAAAGAATTTGATGAGATGTCCGGTCATCTGGAAAATGACAAGATACCCCTTTATGACATACAGGGAAGACTGGATGCCCATACCCTTGAACTTGCCGATCTTTCGGAGAATTTTCACAAAGAAAAGGGAATACAAAAGTCAGAAAAGATCACCGAGGCAAAGGAAGAAAGAGATCCTTCTGTTCATAAGAAGACCAATCTTAAACAGCTAGTAAAAGAAGAAAATGAGGCAAGGGGTCTTAAGAACAAGCCGGATTATAAAGCTCTCAGACATCCTGTTCAGGCAGAAAAAGAACTTGGGGCATCAAAGGACGTTCTTGAGAATAATAAGCCGGTGGTACCAAAGAAAAAATAAAACATTTCAGGCAGATAGTCCGGGGCTAATATATGAATGAAACAGCAGAAAAAATCGGTTTTTTCCTGAATGATGTTTTTATGGAGGTCATGGGAAACTCCGAGGATCTTAAGAGTCTTGAGGAATGCGTGGATGATGTTGAAGCAGTCCTTGAGCATGAGCTAAAGAATATGTCCGAAGGGGATGAGGCTCAGCGGGAAAAGACTCCACTTGAAAAGGAAATGGAGAAGGAATACGAAACCGCAATGAGGCGAAGGCAGCTTCAGGATATGGTCTTCAGCCTTATCACCATGAGCAAGGTGTTTGACTATCCCACAACGGCAAAGATCATCGAAACATTTCTTATAGATCCCCTGAACCTGATCGTTGACAGCCTTAAGAAAAAACATGAGGGAAAAGAAAATGCGGAGCTGGACAAAGAGGACAAGCTGTATCTCAAGTCTCAGATCCGAAAAATAAGGGGAAGGATCGATGAAGAGATCATCGGGAAAGATTCCGTAAGAAAACGTGATAAAAAGCCGGGCAACGATATAAAAGATCTTGAACTGGCAGATGATAATATTTTGAAGAGGAATCAGTTAAGAAAGGAAAAGTAGCATTATGCGCGAAGAGGAACTTGCATATATAGAAGTATACAATACAGATAAAAGAAATGAAGAACTTTCCCCTGCTGATATTAAGAACCGTGTCAGAGATTATAAAACAACTTTCAGGGCTTTAAATGAGGCCACTAATGCGTCTCCGGAACAGGTTGAAAAGGATGAGTTTAAGTTCAGCATGCTTGATAACGGCTGGAATCTTGATGCCCTTGAACTTATTGATGCTTTTTATGATGCGGTTAAAAATGCGCCTAATGAACAGGCCAGGAATCTGGGCAACTATTACATCAATCTGATGAAAACCACCGTGCTAAACACTTACAGATCCAGACAGGAACTGCTTGCCGAGATGTTTAATGTGGTTGCGGATTTTACTCCCCAGGATCAGGAGAAACTGATCCCTCTTTTCAGGGAAGTGACCACCAAACGTCCCCTTGCCGAGGAATATCCCAAGGACAGGGAACTTCGTGAGGAACTCAGGAAAGCAGGAGCTTTTAATCCCTATTATGTGGCCAAGATGAGCGGCGAGACCGAACAGCAGAAGGCTCAGAGAAAGAAACTTCGTGAAAAAGGCATGGTTCATAATCTGAATCTTTCCGAAGAGCAGAGAAATAACATAAGAAGACGAGGGGAATATGTCCTTCCCAAACTCACACAGGAAGAACTTGACAATCATGAACTGAACCAGTCCCAGAGAAAATTTAACGTGAACATGATCCAGAGAGATGCCATAAAGCTTATCTATGGCGGTCATGTTTATGACGATCTGGATAGAATGTATAAATCCAATAATCCCGACGACCGTACGGTGGGTATGTTCAATGCCCGCGGAAACCGTCAGATGGATCAGGGCGGTATCGTGCTCGAGTTTGATTTTGCGGGAACCGGATATGCTCAGGCCAGAAAGGAACACCATGGTCTTAACGGCAAGCAAAAGAAAGAGGGCGGAGATGACAAGTTCATGAAGGAGGCCCTCAGAGGTCAGTACGGCACCAGGGTCATGAAGGTGGGAAATATTGATACCAGTGACCACCATCTTCGTGAGAAGAAGACCGTAAGAGACGGTAAGACCAAGTACCGTTATACATTCCCCGGACCTTCTGCAGACGGACTGGGTCTGCTTGACCAGGGTGCATATTCCATTGATAACAATACAAAGATCGCATTTGAGATAGCTAAACAATTTCTCGAGCCTTATATGAAAACCTGGATGGAGAACAAGGATAAGCCGGGTTTTGTTCAGGCGCCCATACACATCAATCTTTACGGACACAGCAGAGGCGCGGTTGCCGCAAGTGAAACTCTTGCCGAGATTTCCGACTGGATCCGTTCCCAAAAAGGGTATGAGGGTTTTGCGGATAAGGTATTTTTTGACATTGTCCAGAGAGACCCCGTGCCCGGACCTGATGTAATCAGCGGAAGAAAGAGACATCCGGATCTTTCCAAATACCCGAATGTCAGTTCCACTACCATCAACACCATTCTTGCAGATAAGGAAGCTTTCGGTCTGCTCTTCAGAAACCAGAGGACCAGAGGTCAGGACAGACTGATAATAGGAACAACTCCTCACGGTGTGGGACTTGAAGGCGTGGATATGTCCCAGGTTGGTGAAGCAGGTGACGGAATGGCTCACCAGTTCGGATACTATGATGTGAGATCGGGGGCGTATTACAGAGGAAGCGGAGTTAATGATCTGCCCAAAGGAGTATATATTTCCGATGATAAGCATAATCTTTTCCGTGTCACCAGATATTCCCAGATTGACCAGCTTATAAGGCTTGTTGATCCCAACGGAAGCTACAACAAATCTCAGAACGTCAGACAGAGCAATATCAGGGAGTCCGTAAAAAATTGGTTTGTGGATCATCCCGACAAACTGCTTTACAGTAGCAATGAGGAAAGACAGGCCAATCTTGCTGAACTTCAGGAAAAACTTGAGATAATCAAAAGTTCCACCAATCCCGAATATGCTTTCATAAGAGAAGAGATTGAGAAAGAGGGACAGATCGAAGATGCCGAACAGATCGTTCTTATGAGGGAGAGGACCCTTGAAAGGCTCAGGCAGTATATAAGCACTCATAAGGCCCACACAGGGGATATCGATAAGAAAAATGACGGCAATCCCGAAGACATTACCAAGAACGGTGAATGGAATACTCTGGTCGATCTGTATATTCTCATGCAGACAGAGGATAACTGCATCAAGCGTCTTTCCAAGGAGAGAGAAGATTACCGTGAGTTCTGTGACGATATAACAACTCTCGGAATCCACTGCATCAATTACGGTATCCTGAAAGACGACCTTCTCCTTAAGTGCGAAGGAAACGAATCAAAGAAAATAGCCGACGTAACGGCACTGACCGATCTGATGGCACAGATGGAAAAACTTGATATGAACATGACACCTCAGCAGTATCTTGCCATTGAATCCAGTGTCAGGAAATTTATCGATGTTCACAGGGGTCCTAACAGGATTCCATGGAGCAGCGATAAAAAACTGGATGCCGCTATTTCCAAGATCGTGGAACGTGTGAATGATCACATCAAAGAGTTTGATATGGAATCAAGGGCACTGTTTGGCAATCCTGATGAGGCAGCCAAGTCGCTGACACAGTTAACGGAAGAAAAGTACAGAACAAGAGACAATACTCTTGCAAACTGGGAAAAAGCCGGAAAAGAAGAAACTGCAAAAACCTGGGGCAGATTTTATTCGAAATCCCAAAGAGAGGCTCAGAGGTATCTTAATAAACTCATGACTCTCGGAGTTAACGAAGAGAGAGATTCCAGGCAGTTTACCGATATGAAAAATGCCCTGATCGCTGTAGTAGAGCTTGACGCTTCGTCATCACAAAATGAGTTCAGGGAAAAATATCTTGAACTGACAAAGGCTGCATTTGCTTATACCAATAAGATTGCCGAAAAGGGCGGCGGAAGTATCAGCTTTTTCGGAAAGTGCGGTGCACAGAGGCTCACTCTTGCCAATGACATCAAGAAGATGGCTATGGAAGTTGCCAGGACCAAGAGCAGTATTTTCATCGATCCCACAAAGAGACTCGATGCCCAGATGGGAGAGGAACACATCGAACTCAATAATGGCGGCATAGATCTGAATATGGCCGGAGACTTTGTTGTAGTTAACCACGCAAGAGTGAATATCCCCGGCCCGAACGAAAATGCTCAGGCAAATGCCAACGCAGAGCACAGGCCCTCCAGGGTTAGTCTCGGTAATCTTATCGTTGAAGAGGACATGGATGTCAACAGGCCAAGCTTCAGAGACATAATGGACGGTGAAAAGATCAACCCCGGTAAGGAAAAAGGCCGTAAATCCCTTCCTCCGAAGAAATCCTCAAAGAAATCGATAAAAGAGGATAATATTGAAAACAAAAAAGACGGAAGAAAGAGTATGCCCGTAAAAAACAAGGCATGATTTCACAGTCCGGATCATTTTGTATAATGATTCAAAATATACAAATTATTTGACTATATCTTGTATAAAATGTAAAATACCATGTGTTGTAGTGTACCTAAATCGTAGCTTTTTAAAAATAAGTTACTGATAAATATGCAGGTAACAAATGCCTGATTTTCACGAAGACCGGAGGCCTGATTTGGAACAGGAATATTCTAGACTGATACTTGGAAACGACAAAGGAGAAGAACTGGCATTTATCCCGGTCCTTACTTTTGCCATAGAGAAAAAAGAATATATAGTTCTTCAGCCGGAAGGCGAAGGAGGCAATGAGAATCTTGTCATCCTCGGTTTCCACGCGGGAGAAAACGATCAGATGATCTTCGATGACATCACTGACGATGCCGAGTATGAATATGTATCCAGGCAGGCCGAAGCCATCCTCAACGGAGAAGTTGAGACAGATGAATATATAGTGGACAATGATCTTCTTTCCGAGGAAGAACTTTTTGAAATGAGACAGCGCGAATTTGAAGAGTCTCAGGAAGATGAAGAATATTGCTACGAGGATGAGAACGGCAGACTTTTTGTTTTTGATGATGACGGCAAACCCGTATACCTTGATGAAGAGGAGGATGAAAAAAATGGCTGAAGAGAACGTTTATAAGGCAGAGAAGAGGATCGATATCAAGACCGCTCCCAAGTTTTCCGAGGATCTGAAAGCTTTTGCCGA
>ONTX01000234.1 GCA_900320825.1 uncultured Lachnospiraceae bacterium
AAGTGGCGAAGGACAGGCTGCGCACAGTGATGTCCCGTACGAACCGCTATTCCGTAATTATCCAGTCTCTTTCCAACTTCATCATCTGAATATCCGTCCAGCTTAAATGAGAGAACCGAAGCTTTGTTAAGAGCTGTTCCTATTAAATGAAGGCCTTTTACCGTCTTCATCTGGGACATGGCATACTGTAACAGTTCATGTTCCCACCTGTAGACACAGGGCATACCTATATCCATAAGATATTTAAGGGCTTCACCCAATCCTACGGCATCGGCGATGCTTCCCGTTCCTGCTTCAAACTTATTCGGGATCCCGTTGTAGACAGTTCTTTCAAATGTCACATCAGCTATCATATTCCCGCCGCCGTGATAGGGTCTGGCTGCTTCAAGCAGTTCTCTTTTTCCATATACAGCGCCTATTCCCGTAGGGGCAAATATCTTGTGGCCCGAGAATACGAAAAAGTCTGCATCCAGTGCCGAAACATTTACCGGGATATGTGCAACCGACTGTGCTCCGTCAATAAGTATCCTTACTCCGTGTCTGTGAGCTATTGCTATGAGTTCTTCTACCGGAGTCACCGTACCAAGGACATTGGAAACATGTGTCACTGATACGAATTTAGTTCTCCTGGTAAAGAGTTTTTCATACTCATCCATTTTTAACTGGCCTGTTTCATCACAGGGTATCACTTTTATTACAGCTCCCGTTTCTTCGGCAATGAGCTGCCAGGGAACTATGTTTGCGTGATGCTCAAGGATTGAAACTATGATCTCATCTCCGGGTTCAAGCAAAGGCTTTACATAGGAATGAGCTACCAGGTTTATCCCTTCTGTCGTACCCCTTACAAATATGATCTCGTCGGATGAAGATGCTCCAAGGAAATCCCTTACGGTATCTCTGGCATTTTCATATGCATCCGTGGATCTGGCTGCAAGTGTATGAGCACCCCTGTGAACATTTGAGTTTTCGTGTTCAAAATAATATGTCAGTCTGTCAATGACCTGTCTGGGTCTTTGGGTAGTAGCACCGTTATCAAGCCAGATCAGCCGGTTTCCGTTTATCTGTTCAGACAGTATCGGGAAATCGTTCCTTATCTGACTTAACGTCTTGCTGCCTATCCTGATAGAATCATCTCTTGGTGTACCGTTATCATGGTGATCATCTTTTTTGGCTACCGAATCACCGCCAAGTGATGTGGGTACATCAACGACCCTGTCATTTGCTGCCGCTTCTTCCTTTGATACAACCTTCGGAGAATACGAAGCAGCCGGCTCCGCTGCTGAAAACGCAGCTGGTTCTTCTAATGAATCTAAAACCGGTCCTGTTCCGTATGATGAAAAATCTTCAGGCAGATAATAATCTCCTTCCGAAGGCAAGGTTAACGATTCATCGGGTATTCCGGCTTCGGAACCGGTTGTATATGGTTCCAGAATGCTTCCGGTTATATCAGGAAAGAGCGAGTTTGCCAGATTTTCAAGTTCACTGACATCAGGCAATCCGTCATATCCGTTAATCGTAGTCATAATATTCACCAACCTCTACATCTTCCAAAACAGCAATGGCATCATCTGCAAGTATGGCTGCAGAACAATACAAAGATAAGAGATAAGAAGCTACTCCTTTATCGTCGATACCTCTGAAACGAACCGATAAGCCTCTTGAATGTTCGTTCTTTAATCCGGCCTGGAAAAGACCTATTACACCGCGCTTTGCTTCACCGGTACGGATGAGCAGGATGTTGGTCTTACCGCTCTGCGACTGGGGATTCTTAAGTCCGTCAACAAGCAGCTTGTCTGTCGGAACCATGGGAATTCCTCTCCATGTAAGGAAGTTTCCGCCAGCGATGTTTACAAATACGGGCGGAACGCCTCTCTTCGTGCATTCTCTTTCAAATGCAGCAATAGCTCTGGGATGAGCAAGGAAGAAAGAAGGCTCTTTCCATACCTTCGTGATAAGCTCATCAAGATCATCGGGAGTAGGAGCTCCGTTTCTGGTCTGGATCCTCTGTGAATCCACGATATTCTTTAAAAGACCGTAATCATCATTATTAATGAGCTGACTTTCCTGACGCTCTCTTAATGATTCGATCGCAAGACCGAGCTGTTCCTGTGTCTGATCGTAGGGAACACTGTAAACGTCTTCTACAGCTGTGTTTACGTTGATGATGGTAGAGATCGAATTTAATCTGTACTCTCTGGGTTCGGTCTCATACTCAACA
>ONTX01000278.1 GCA_900320825.1 uncultured Lachnospiraceae bacterium
CAGCTGCCCGTTGCCGACATTGCAGTGGTTCTGGGCATCTTCCTTGTCGGTGAAGAGGCGGAAAGTAAGTGATCTTACGTTTTTGAGCATATTGATCTCACGACCGATCAGCGTATAATCAATAAAATGGTCACCATTTGCTCCAAGAATCAGCATATCCTGGGTGATCTTATCGGCTACCGGTGCAAGATCATACAGCTTCAGTTTCTTCGCGTAAGAGTATGCGTCCTTCGCCTCATACGCATAGCATCCGTGCTTGATGCCCCAGTCGATGATCGGGGATTTTTTTGCCTTTTTACCGAAAACAAGATTAAGCATCGGACGGGCATGAAGCTTCATCAATATATGAAAAGCCTTTTGTACATTTGCAGGCTGCATACTTACAAGAATATCCTGAAAACACGGAAATACCGACCATGCGACCACCTTCGTGATCCTCTTATCAAATGCCGCGGCTCTGGGAGCAAGATATCCTCCGAGGGATATGCCGATGATTGTCACATCCTCCAGCTTGAAATAGTCAAGGATCTCTTTTACCGGTTTCTCCCACTCGTGAGTAAAGTGCATCCCCTGCTCTCGCATCACGCCGCCCTGCCCGGGTCCTTCAAACATATATACCTCAAAACCCTTCTCCTGCATATACAGAACGGTAAAGAGAAATTCCTCAAAATAACTGTCGTTTCCGCCATGGATCAGGATCGTTCCCTTGCTCTCTCCCTCCGGTACCACATGCATCACGGGAAGTTTCACATTCTCAAACGGAACGTCTGCTCTCTCGATCCTCGGATGATCACCCTCAAAGAAATCCGCATAATATTCATAGAAAAGCTCTGTCGCCTTCTCGTAATACTTCTTCTTATCAGGATCTCCGTCATACATGAAGAACTCGCTCATCCGGTAGTATGCTATCGCATTTCCTGTTCTGCCCTCTTTCATGGCGGTATCACCCAGACCGATCAGTTCCCGCTTCCAGTCTGCACTGTCATGGATACTGCCGGCTACCTTCTGCACATCAGAGAGTTCCCCGCCATCCAAGTTGATGACACGGTTAAGCTGGTAATTGAAGTTCGCCTCATCATTCAGCTGATATACGCCTCTTTTCAGAACCACAGGTTGATTTACATCATATTTTTCCATTATAAAAGACCTCCCGTTCATGGTAAGTTCCTTCCTTCCCGCAAACATTCTCTATCCCCCGTACAAACCTTTCGGGATTAAACGGAGCCAGTCCGCCATGGCCGACACCCGATATCTTTCTGAAGGTCGTATGTGGAAAAGCCTTTCTTATGTATTTCACATCCGCCCTGCGGTCCTTTATTTCCTTTTCGGCAATCCAGTATTCTATATGCTTACAATCCGTATGAATGTCCTTCGGCATGGAATAATTGTTACAGGATTCAAATGTCCGCCAGATAGTCTTAGCACTGATCATTTTGAGCACCTTCGCCGCGTACTGAACATCCTCTTCCGAGAATTCATCAGTTGAGAAAGCTTTCTCCAAAAGTTTGGCTCCGCCGATCTTACCTGCGCTTATCACGAGAAAATCCTTTACTGCTATGAGCCTCGTAACGATCCAGGGGAGCTGATAAGGCGTTATTCCGCCATCTATGACCGCGTTTTGTATATTGATGCCGTTATCCGCCAGCATTCTGGTAGCTATACTGCCTCCCATGGAACAGCCGTACAGACAGGTCACACATTTAAGTCCGTTTCCTATGAGCCATTTTTCCAGCTCTGATGAAATCTCTTCCACACTTGTAAAATCATCCCTTGCATCCGGATCATATCCGGGAAGAGCCGGAATGATGAGATGATATTCCTTTTCCAAAAGTGGGATGACATACTCAAAATAATCCCACATCACTATTGACGGATGTATCAGAACAATCGTCTTATCGTTTTCCTGCCCGAATTCATGAATAGTCATTTTTGTCCTACCTTACTTTTCTATAAACTTCAGCATCTCATCTGCCATCCATTCCGGATATGCCAGTATCTTACCACTTGAACACTGCAAGCCTGTTATTGATGTTCCTGCCTACGATAGCAAACAGTTTTCCGCATATCGAGTATTTCTTCTCATCCAGGTGTTCTCCTCATGTGCATTCTCCATTTTGCAATCCTTTAATGACCTTATGAAGTTTGGTTAGTTGTCGCTAACCGCTCGTTAATCATATACTCCGCTTTTTGTGCGGAGTTATAATTTCCTGCTTATGTGATATTGCATTAGTTAGTCTTCGCTAACCTAAACAAAATAACATTTGTTTGTGCTAAAATCAAGACCTCTCG
>ONTX01000171.1 GCA_900320825.1 uncultured Lachnospiraceae bacterium
AGAGCATTAAAAAGTGTGGATTTTCCGACATTCGGACGGCCTACAACTGCCACTATGGGCTTTGTGCTCATTTATCTACTCCAAGGCATGAATCAACAAAGCTATAACCATTAGATTTTATCGTAAATACGCGAACTTGTAAAGAATCGGACATCTCCGAAAGTGTGATGTCATCAAGAAAATATTCGGTTCCTGCCCTTAATACATTCTCCGGAACATAGACCTCATTTCCGAGTTTTTTATCTTTAAGCTGGGCTATTATATCACGCCCGGTCAAAAGCCCCGAAACCGTGATATTTTCACCAAAGAAATCGTTTTTTATGGCAAATACGTCAATCTCAAGATTGCTGCAGTTATCAGACAGTCTTTTTGCAAAATCTTTTATAACCGGATATGCAAGATACCCGGAGACAAGTGTAATATGTCTTTTTTGACCGATTTTTTCGAAACTGCCGTCTTCCTTGCGCTTTTTTAACTGTTCATCGAATTCATCGATAAAAGACCTCATCATGCCCACTCCGTTATCAAGCTGGGGAAATCCGTCATATCTGTCGGCAGACGGCAAAGGCAGGCCTGCATTGAGATAAAACTCATCACTGGCAAAGACAAAATGGGTACCGTGCTTTTTATATGCTTCATCCTGAAATCTTTCAATAATACCCACAACATCCCTGCAGTCTTCTGCAGACAGAGGTTCCAGATGAAAAAGTCCATCACGGAATTTGGAAAGTCCCACCGGGACAACAGAAAGGCTTTTGAAGGAAGGATAATAATCAAGAAGCTTTTGAATCGAAAACTCAAGTTCTTTTCCGTCATTTATCCCCTTACAAAGGACAATCTGGCCGTTCATTTCAATGCCGGCATTTGCCAGAACATCCAGTTTTTCAAGGGATTTTCCCGCAAAACGGTTACCCAGCATTTTGCATCTGAGCTCGGGGTTCATCGTGTGTACCGAAACATTTACGGGGGAAAGATTGTAACGGATTATCCTGTCTAAATCTTTTTCGGACAGGTTTGTAAGAGTGATATAGTTTCCCTGTAAAAAAGAAAGTCTTGAATCGTCATCTTTAAAATAAAGGGTATCTCTCATACCCTTAGGCATCTGGTCAATAAAACAGAAAATGCAGTTATTGCTGCATCTTCTGTAGTTATCCATCATTCCGTTTTCGAACACAAGTCCGAGATCTTCGTTCTCACCCTTCTCGATCTCATACTCCCACTCCTCACCGTCTCTCAAAAGAGTAAGGACCAGGTAGTCGGAAAGAGTAAAAAACTGATAATCAAATATATCCTCAATGGGATTATCATCAATCCTAAGGATCTCGTCACCGGGTAAGATCCCCAGCTGATCGGCAATGGAACCCTTATTTACACTTTTTACCACATGAGTCTTGTTCATCGGTATTTTTTGATCTTAAAGATCGATGCCTCTTCTCTGGTTGTAATTTTCAAGAATGGCATGCATCTTCTGGGTATTGTCCATAACATTAGCCATGGAAGAATCGTGATTCATGAAGTCGATTATCGAAGCGATGAATTTACACATATCGGCTTCGATAAAGTAAGGTCTGTCATATATCTCAGGAGGCAGATATGTAAGATTCGTAGTGATCAGACGGTCAAAATAACCTTTTTCATACGCCTCGTCAAAAAGACCCAGTCCTTCGGTAAACAGACCGAATGTGGTACAGATGAACACTCTCCTGGCATTCATTTCCTTAAGCTGCCTTGCGGTATCCACCATGGAACCGCCGGAGGAGATCATATCATCGATTATAACAACATCCTTGGAATCGATATTGTCTCCCAAAAACTCATGGGCAACAATGGGATTCTTACCGTTAATTATCCTGGTATAATCACGTCTCTTGTAGAAGGTACCTGTATTAAGCCCCAAAACGTTGGCAAAATAGATCGCTCTTTCCATTGCTCCTTCATCGGGAGAGATAACAACCATATGATCCTCATCCACGATAAGGTCCTCCTCGTTTGTAAGAAGTGCCTTTATGAACTGATAAGGAGGCATGAAATTATCGAATCCGCTTAAGGGGATGGAATTCATTACTCTGGGGTCATGGGCATCAAAGGTAATGAAATCGGACATACCCATGTTGCTGAGTTCCTTAAGCATATTGGCAGCATCAAGAGATTCCCTGCTGGTCCTTCTGTGCTGACGTCCTTCATAGAGGAAAGGCATGATGACATTTATTCTGGCGGCTTTACCGTCAACGGCTGCTATTATCCTCTTAAGATCCTGATAGATATCATCAGGGGACATGTGATTTTCGAAACCATTCATGTTGTAAGTGATGGAATGGTTACATACATCAACAAGAATATAAAGATCATAACCTCTTGTAGACTGAAGGAACTGCGCCTTAGCCTCTCCGCTTCCGAATCTGGGTATTTCAAAAGGGATAAGATAATTATCCTTCTGATATCCCTGGAATGCAGGGTCATTCTTAACAAGGTCGTTATGGATATCCTTACGGAAAAGAGCAAGGTATGAATTGATGGTATCGCCTTTTCCGGCAAATGAAGGATGAACAACAAGACCGAGTTTTCCTACGGGCATTGAGTTTTCAAGTTCTAATACATTGGGCATGATAAATACCTTTTCAAAAAAAAATATATATGTGCACAGCCACATTAGTTACATCAGCGGTTTATGATTATACCATATGAGGAGTAAAATCACCAATCATAACCAAAGGCATTCTCAATATGAGTTATTTCATGGGCATTTCTGATGCCTATTACATCATATCTGATCTGAAGTTCTGAATATTCGGGATTTTTTGAAATGAAATACAGAGAGGAACGGCAAATCTTCTTTTGTTTTAAGGGGGTTACGGCTTCAAGAGGGTCTCCGGACATGCCGGATCTTCGGAATTTAACTTCCGTAAAAACAAGTTCCCGAGAAGGGGAAATGGATATTATGTCAACCTCTCCGAACTTACAATAGAAATTTTTTTCAAGAATTTTATGTCCTTTGTTTTCAAGATACCGGGCTGCGGTATCTTCAGCCATATTACCTTTTGTTCTTTTATTCATATAAATCAGGATTTGATCATCTTATTTTTAATCTTATCCATGGAATCAACGAAGATAAGAATCTCTGCAACCACCTCATAAAGTTCGGGGGGTATCATGTCTCCTATCTCAAGTTTTGACAGGGTATTTGCAAGCTTATCATCCTCATGGATGGGCACATCATTTTCTTTTGCGGTTTCGATTATCTTTTCCGCAAGTTTACCCTTACCTGATGCAATGACTCTGGGGGCATCATCTTCAGGATTATATTCAAGCGCAACCGCTGTTTTGATCTTTTTCTTATCTTCAGCCATTATGCCCTCACATCAAATGATCTCATTCCTGCACTGAAGGATACAGACGACATACCTGCATGCATCAGAAGGAAATTGACTCCGCCCTTATCCAGAGCATCTTCTTCAGGATCATTTTCATCGCCCTTCTTTTTCATGGAACAGGTGATGTCATATCCTCTTTTTTTCAGTCTGTCCGTAAGCTGATCCATATGGGCATTCAACAGATCCAGAGTATCATCATCCGCAACGGTAAAATTGGTGGAAACCTTTCCTCCCGCCTTAAGATCCATGGATACGTAAACATCCACAGGTCCCAGATTATCCATATCAAGATGAAGAAATGCAGTCACATTTGAATCATCGGAAGTCATATTCTTTTTATTTGAATATACATAAAGATCCCCGTGTGCATTATCTCCACCTGAAAGTTTTAAGGGAAGCTGGATATATGCATACATCTGGTTGATCTGGTTAAGGAAATCCACATTGGATTTCATGTTGTCCGCAGCTTTAAAAGCTTCACTTCCGGACTGCCCGGCATTTGCAAGTGCTTCTTTGATCCCGGTAAGCTGGTCATTAAGTCTTTTATACAGGGATTCAACTTTTTCCTTATCTGCAACATCAGAAGGTGAAACTTTCCAACCGTCCTTAAGTACATTAAATACAAGACTTCTTGCCTGATCGTTTGAAATTATCCTGTTTAAAGTAGTGTGGTCCCCGTTTTGATATGCTTTCTGAAGAGCCGAGGACAGATCTTTTAAAAGTGTACCCATATCCGCAGGCTTATAATCCGGTGAATTATTTATATCTCTGAGAAGAGATATGGTTTCACTTACATCTTCTTTTATATTTACTGATTCACGGATCAAAGATTCCGGTACATTTGATACAGTATTCGATATATTTGA